>JACPDS010000010.1:1562-10744 GCA_016183885.1 Armatimonadota bacterium | reverse complement strand
ATTTTTATTTTCATTTTTTAATATTTTTAAACTTTCCGCTCCGCAATTAAAAATTAAATCTATTATAGATAGACCTTCTATAAAAGTTTCATAAATTTGTTTATATACAGGATGTAAATAATGATGATAAATAATTTTAATGCCTTTTTCTTTAAATTCTTCTTCTCTTAAATATTTTGCTCCATCAGGACCGGAAATATAAACTTCCGCTCCTAATTTTTCAGATATATTTAAAATTAAATCACTGCCTTCTTCATTTATATTTAAAATCGAAGCTAAAATTATTTTAGTTTCAATTTTTAAAATCTCTTTAAATAAATTAATAAAATTTAAATTAAAATCAATTAATTTATCATATTTTTTTAAGATAATCTTTTCAAAATTATCAAAATATTCATTATAATATTTAGCTTTTATATAATTATAAGTTAAAGTTCCTAAAACTTTCTTTTGCCAATTTATACTATTATCTATTTCAACTTCGTTAATTCTTTGTTTATATTTTCCTTTTACTTTTACCGGTATAGTAATCCATTGCCAGCCATCTTTAGTTCTTATTTTATTTCGATTTTCAAAATATCTTTTTTTAAATTGAACATTATCCAGCAAAACAAAGACGTCGCAATTAGCCATTTTATCAAAAAAGCCCGGCCATGGCAAACATTCCGGTTGTTGAATAGCTATTTTCATCTCAATTTATTTTTATTTCCTGATCTTCATAAAAATTAGCCTTCAGCAGATTCGAACCTACTTTTATTTTCTTGGAAATTAATCTGCCTCCTGCGCAGCATTTATTGCAAACAGGATTTAATAATCTTTCCTTTTCTTTATGCAGTTTTCTTAAAGCGTTTAATTTATGACTATGCCAAATTTCATATAAACTTTTTTCTCTCACATTGCCAATTACATTTTGTTCATTTTCATCATCAATACATTGGACAACTTTCCCATCCCAAGTAATAGTTAATCTTTGCCATAAATAAGAACAAATATAATCAGGATCCTGAATAAATTCCTTTTCCTGATCTTCTAAAGATCTTACTTGGTCAGAAATAAACATTATTTTATCAGCTAAATTATTAAAATAATCTTTAAAAGCTTTGGGATTATTCTTAATAGCACTCCAGATGCTTTGAATTCTTATTAAGGGCAATTTTTGTTTTCTTTTAAGCTTTTCTGCTTTAATTAATTTTAATTTTTCGGTTAAATCATCAAATTTAGCCGGATACCTAATTTTTTCATAAGTTTCTTTTAATCCATCTACAGAAACCGCCATCCATGTCAAGCCAGAATTTAATAAATCATCCAGCATTCCTTTATCAAATCTCTCTAAATTAGTTAAAAAAGCTGCCTCTTTAATGCCCTTTTCTTTAGCATAACGCGCCATCTTAAACAAATCTTTATGGAGCATTACTTCTCCCCGCCAGCTTAATTTTATAGAATATATTTTATATTCAGCTATCTCATCAATTATCTTTTTATAAAGATTAAAATCCATAAAGCCTTTCTTTGTATGAGTAACATTTTGAGCGCACATAGGACATTTTAATTGACAAACATTGGTTATCTCAATATCTAAATGATCGGGAAAACGACCCGCATATTTTAAGCGGGGATGATAATGCCATCTTAGGCGGTCAAGTAAATGTCTTAAAATATTTCCTTGAGCTAAAAAATACTTTATATCATCAAGTTTTGAATTTAACGAAAAAATATCATAATTTATTCTCATTTTTATTTGCTTTTTAAATAATTTATTATCCTTTTTCCTCCAAAATATTTCCCTTTATATAAATTTTTATAAATATCTCTTATAAAGTTTAAATCTTTTTTAGTATCAACATCTAACTTAATTTCAGGATAAGCTATTTCGGAAGGAGCTTTTAAAGTTTCGACATGAAATTTTTTTAAATTATCCCAAATATATTCATTAATATGCTCTAAATGTCTTTTAATTTTAGTTTTTTTATAAATTTCTGAAATTATATTACTCTTAAAAATTTCCGCCCCCAAACCATCCGGATAATTATTATTCATAGCCGGGATATGATTAAATGAATAATCTGCTTTACTCTTGATATGATGATGAATAATTTTATCTATTTCTCCTGCGTCAATTAAAGGATTATCGGCGCAAATCCTCACAATATGTCGGGGATTATATTTTTTTATAACTCCATAAAAACGCTCTAAAACATTATTCTCCCTTCCTCGAAATATATCAATCTTTTCTTTTTTAGCAATTTCTTCTAAAATATCATTTTCTTTCATTTCAGAGGCGGCTAAAACAATTTTTTCAATTTCTCTGGATTTTTTTAATCTTTGAATAATATGCGCAATTAAAGGTTTTCCTGAAATTAAAGCCATCACTTTTCCGGGAAATCTTTTTGATCCCATTCGAGCTTGAATGCAAGCTAAGACATTAATTATTTCCACTGGTCTCTTAAAATCATAAAGGCTTCGGCTAATTTAAAACCGGACTCCACACCCCGCCTTTTGGCTAAAGCTAAAATAGCTTCTTTACTTCTGGGATGAGGGAATTTTCTCTTTTCTCTTTTATAGCAATTAAGGGCTTTAATTTTTTTATCTAGATATTTTTCAATATTTACATAAAAATTCGGTAAAAATACAGCTTCTTTTAAAGGCGGTGATTGATCGGTGGAAGAAGGCACTTCATACATTAAAACCCTAGGCACTTTCCACTTATTAACAGATCTAATAACAATCCTTACAGCTTCAAAAGTAGCGCGATGATCTTGATTATTATCTTGATAAAAATTTACATATAAAATATCTGGTTTAATTTTATTATAATAATTTTCTAAAGGAATCAGTATGTCCTGAATAGCTGTATCCAATCTTTCATCCTGCAAGTCAAAAAAAATAACTTCTTGATAACCTAAAACTTCCTTAGCCTTAAGAACCGCTTTTTTTTCGCTTTCAACTATTTTTTTATTATAAACTTTCTCATAAATTCTATAAGCCATAATAGCTATAAAAACTTTATCGCCCTTTGCAACATGTCTGGCAATCGTTGCTCCCATTCCCAAAGTTTCATCATCCATATGCGGAGCTATTACTAATATTTTCATTTTAATAAAACCATTTTTAAGTCTTCTATACTTTTATCAGCTTTATCCCAGCCATAATATATCGGAACGCATTTATGATGATTTCTCACCCATTCTGAATTAGGTAAATTCCATTTTCCTTTAACAAATAAATGACACATATCTTCAAAAACTTTCCCGGTTTCCTCTTTTAAAAGATAATCAAAAATAATATATTTATAAAAAGATGATTGCATCTCCTTAGGAAAATAAATCCGGCGCGTAAAAATTTTATCAAATTTTCTAGCCAGCTTCCTTTTCCAATTTAAAATTTTAGGAAGTCTTTTCATTTGAATTATTCCTAAAGCCGCGGTAACTTCATTTATTCTAAAATTAAAAGCCTGCTTAACTTTATAATCGAATTTCCCGTAATTTCTAAATTTTTTTACCCATTTAATTAAATCTTGATTATTAGAAACCAGCATCCCTCCTTCGCCTAAGGGAAGATTCTTAGTGGCATAAAAAGAATACGCTCCTCCAATTCCAAAAGTTCCTCCAGCTTTTCCTTTATATAAAGCTCCATGAGCGTGAGCGCAATCTTCAATTAAAGGAATATTTTTCTTTCTTAAATATCCGGCAATTTCATAAACTTGGAAAGCTAAATGCCCTCCAATATGCACTAAAATCACGGCTTTTGTTTTAGAAGTAATTTTCTTTTTTAAATCTTCGAAACTAAGACATAAATCTTCTTTATTGCAATCAGCTAAAACAGGAATTCCACCTGCCCTTTCAACCGCTCTAATATCAGCCATAAAAGTATTTGAAGGTAAAATTACTTCTTTTCCTTTAATATTTACATATTCTAATAAAGCCAGGAGAGCTGCTCCGCCGCTGGCTAAAGCTAAAGCTTTAGATTTTACATAATTTCCAAAAATTTCTTCAAATCTTTCTGTCATTTTACCTTCGGAAAGAAATGAACTATCAAAAACTTGGTTTAAAAGTTTATAATATTCTTCTCGATATTTTTTTTCAAAAGGAATTTTCATAAATTCATCTTCCATTAAATCCTTAAATAAAATTACTGGTTTCCACCTTTTCTAAATTTTTAAAAAATAAATTAAATTTTGAAATTCGGCATTGAGGACAGTATTTTTGACAAAATTCATTTTCAAGTAATTTTTTAGATTGTAGTTTTCTTTTTTCTCCTCTCCAAATTTTTAAAAAACTTCCCAACTTAATATTGCCTATGGGATTAAACCAATCATAGATATTTAATCTTCCGCAAATATAAACTGAACCATCTGCGGAAATTACCGAGGTTAAACTATGCGCTACGCAAGGCAGATTGTTATTGCCGGCTTCCTTATTTTCCTCCATCCCCTCAAGGATTATATCAAAATTTTCTGTTTCATACTTTTTTAAATAACTTAAATCACCTTCATAACTTAAATCTTCTCTATCAATTACCGGTCTTAATTGTAAATATTTTACCTGATATTCCTTTAATCTAAATATCAAGATTTCCAAATTTTCCACATTATACTTTGTTACTACATATCCAACCCCTATTAAAGGATGATGCTCAGCCATTTTCATCACCTCTTCAAATATTTCTCTGCCTTTATAATTATGATACTCGACTTTGCTTGAAGCATCCAAGCTTACTCTTATCCAGTCTATTTTTTCTAAAGTTTTAAGCTTAATTTGATTTGTCCCATTGGTAATTAATCCGATAGATAAATTTTTTTGTTTTATTGCCTCAGCTATTTCCTCAAAATCTTTATGTAAAGTTGGTTCTCCTCCGCCTTCAATCACAATTCCTTTAGTCCCTCCAATTTTCAAATCCTGAATTAATTTAAAAATTATCTCCTTGGCTAAATCATATGGATACCTTTCTCTTAATTTTTTATCACTGCACCAGACACAATGCATATTACATTTATTGGTAAGAGAAAGTTCAATGCTGATTGGATAAGTTAAATCTATTTTACCGTTATTAAAAACCGATTTAACGGCTTTAATTTTTTCCGGAAAAAGAAATATTTTATCTAAACCCACTTCTTTAATTGATTCATATTTATTCATCTTAGCTAAAACTGGATTTAAGTCTAAAAATTCCACTACTTTTTTAAAATTTGGATTTTTTATTTTTTTAAAGATCTCTTCTATCAAGGCTAAATCTTTTAAATTTTCTAAAGCTAATTTGTAATTTGGACGGATAAGTTTGCATTTTTGCTTAAATAATTTATAATCTCCTGAATGCTGCTTGAAAAACAAAGTCCCGCTTTCAAGCTGCTCATAATTTAAATTTAGTCGAAAAATTTCTTTTATTTTATTTAAAGTAATAACTTCACAGCCCATTCCATAAATTATTCCTTTAAAATGTTCATTATAACTAAAATCCGCTTTTCTTTTAATATGTTGTAAAATTAAATCATCTATTGATTTAACATCGATTAAAGGATAATTCCCTAAAATTTTAACAATATATTCAGCTTTATTTAAAACAGCGGCTTTATATATTCTTTCTAAAACATTTTCAGTTGAGCCGCGGTAATATTTTATTTTTAAACGCCTGCATTCTTTAATAATGGAATCATCCTCCGGGCTAACGGTGGTGGCCGCAACAATATCGCTGATTTTTCTTGAACTTTTAAGCCTTTTATAAATTATTTCTAAAACAGTTTGCTTGTTTATTTTTATCAAACTCTTATTAGATAATGTAGGAGATAAATTTGTAGTTTGAATAACCGCTAAAATTTTATCTTTCATAATTTAAATATCTTTTCATAATTATCTTTATCTTTTATTTATTTAAAGTTTTTGCTGTTTCCTTTAAAGCTAACTTTTGAGCGGATATCATTATGCCTAAAAAAATCCAAATAAAAGTAATGCTTAAAGTGGAAAAAAATTGATAGACAACCATAATTCCAATAAAAGCGCTGAATAAAGCAATCAAATAAGGATAATAAAAAGTATTTTTAGCCAAATTAATCGTTTTTAAATAACTAAGAATAATTGAAAATATTAATATAATTACCGCTAAGCATCCTAAAATACCGGTTTCAGCCAAATAATTAGCAAAAATATTATGAGCGTTAGGAAATGCCGAATAAGGCGCCCATGTAAAAATTGACCAATGGAAATCGGGAACAAAATTTAAATAATGCGCATGATAATTGCCATAGCCTACGCCAAGCAATGGATAAGCCTTAAACATATTCCAAGCGGCTATAACAGTATCAAGTCTATTTAAAGTGGAAAAATCTTCGCCGGTAAATACGCCGACCATTCTTTGCAAAATTTTAATATCTTCTTTCTCTTCCGGCAAAAAAATAGGCACCAATAATTCATTAAGCAGCAAAAAAATAACTCCAATAATTATGCCGCCCGCAAAAAGACTCCTTATACTTTTATTTTCCTTCCAATAATAAAAAGAAATAATAATCATAGAAAAAAATAAACCTAACCAAGCTCCTCTTGCAAAAGTAGCCAGCAGTACTAATAAAATTAAAAATAAACTCCACTTAATAACCGGTAAGGGCAATATACTATCTATACTGTGCTTTTTATTAATAATTATAACAACCAATAAAGGAATAAAGGTTATTAAATATAACCCGAAAATTAAAGGTTCTCTGCAAAATATCTGCACGCGGGGAAAATGACTTACAGTAGTTACAAAAAAATCAGAATAAGGCAAAGATAAAAATTTTCCAAAGAAGCCATAAAGCCCTAAAAAACAATTAAATAAAATGGTATAAATCCATATTTTCAAAACTCTTATAAATTCTTCCTTGTTATTAATTAAAATTAAAGTTAAATAATATAAAATTATACAGAAAACAAGAGTTATAATTTGAAAGATGCTCCTGAAATAAGGCTGATTAAAAAAACTATATTTAAGCACCAAAACATCGGAGGCAATCAATCTGGATTGAAGGGCGGAAACAAGGAAAATAATTAATAATATTAATAAGGGCAAATCTAAAGAAGTTTTAATCCAGACCAACTTTTTATTTTTAGCTATTTGAAATAAATATAACAATAAAACAAAAAAACCTAAAAAATTAGGCAGAGATAAAAATTCAATATTGTTGAAACGCAATATATCCATAAAAGGCAAAGTAAAAATAAAAATATAAAAAGTTAAATAAGGCTTAGTTAAACAAAAATATAAACCTAAGATTAAAATTATAGGGAGCAATTTTAATAATAAGAGATTATTAGAATAATAATAAGCCGCCTTTAAACTAAAATAAATAAATAAAGCAATCAAAATGCCCTGAAGATATAATTTCGGCAGACGAAATTGAAAATTTAAAAATTTAATATTCATAATTAATTTAATGATTCATAAGTTTTTTTAAATTTATTAATACAATTTTCCCATGTATAATTTTCTGTTACTAAATTATAAGCGTTTTTTATTAAATTATTTTTCAGTTTTTCATTTTTTATTAATTCTTTTAATTTCAAAGCTAAATCATTAAAATCTTCTAAATTAAATAATAATCCGGTTTGATTTTCCATTACAATATCGGGAATAGCGGAATAACGCGTAGCAATAACAGGAATTTTCGCCGCCATAGCTTCAATTAAAACTATCCCAAAAGCTTCATAGCGGCTTGGCAAAACAAAAATTTTAGCTCCTTTATAAGCGCTGATTAAATCATGACGCTTTAAAGCGCCTAAAAAATATATTTTATCATTTAAATTTAAATCTTTAATTAATTTTTCTAACTTTATTTTTTCGCCAAAATCAGAGCCCGCTAAAACTATCTTCCAATTAGGATAATCTTTATGAATTAAAGAGAAAGCTTTAATTAAAAGATCCCCCCCCTTCATATAATCTAATCTTCCGACAAAAAGAATAATCTCTCCGTCTATCCCTAAATTCTTATATATATTATAGTCCGCCTTAACAAACTCATCTAAATCAACTCCGGGAGAAATTCTTATTATTTTAGAAGGTAAATATCCCCAGCTTCTTATTAAATCTTCTTCATATTTAGATATGCTGATTACTAAATCCGCCTGCATTAACATTTTCCCTAAACTCTTTCGATAAAATTTGCCCCAAATAGATGGAAAAGAAAATTCCGATAAATAAGGATTAAAAATTAAAGGCAGTTTTTTAATTCTAGAAGTTATTAAAGCGCAGTCAGCCGAAAAATACATATAAGAATGGGCATGAATTAAATCAAATTTCTCTTTTAAAAGTTCCCAAAACATTCCCGGCGCGAAAGTATATTTGCGAAATTTTAATGGAAACGCATAATGGCGTTTAATTTCCACTCCGTTAATATTATTAATTTTGGTTTTAATTCTTTTGTTGGAAAAATGCTGTTCTAAATCAGAGGTAATAATCTTAACTTGATAATTTTTATTTTTTATTATACCTTCAGAAATTCTTTTTACATATTCTTCAACCCCTCCTAAAGCAGGATAATAACGCATGCAAACTTGAGCAATTTTCATTTAGCGAAGCACCTCTTGATAAATTTTAATTAACTTATCAGCTGCAGCTTTAGGAGAAAAATTATTTTGAGCGTATTCTCTGCCCTTTTTACTTATTTTTTTTGCTAAATTATGATCTTTGAAAATTTTAATCACTTTCTCCGCTAAATCTAAATGGTCCCCCGGTTTAAACAAAATTCCCAAATCTTTTATATATTCGCTTATTCCTCCAATATCGCTAGCCACTACAGGCAATCCGCAGGCTAAAGCCTGAGCCCAAACCAAACCGAATGTTTCCCACCATATTGACGGAAAAACTAAAACACCGGAATTTAAATATTCTTTTTTTAAATCCTCTCCCTTTTTTTCTCCTAAAAAAAACATTTTATTTAAAGTTCCGTCTTTTTCCCCAATTTTTTCAATTTCTTTTCTGAAAATATTTCCTTTTTCTTGCTGGTAACCAACAAATTTTAAAGAAGCTTCAGGAAATTCGCCTAAAACATATTTTAAGGCTAAAGCCGCTATATGCGCGCCTTTATAAGGAGCAAGAGGACCGATAAAAAGAATCTCTTTTTTATTAAAATTCTTAAATTCTTCCTTATAGAGCCCTAAATTAATCCAAGGTATAACTATTTTCCATTTATTCTTTAAAATATTTTCATCTTCAAATTT
>JACPDS010000010.1:0-1554 GCA_016183885.1 Armatimonadota bacterium | reverse complement strand
TAACAACTTTTTCGCCTTGAGCAATAGCTAAATTTACCTGACCAATTAATTTTCTAAAAATATATAATCTAATATAAGTTTTTAAGCCCATACATTTAAAACATTTTAAAAAATTTATTTCTTCGCATAATATAGAATTTCTAGAATAAGGATTAATCAAAGAACGGAATTTGCAAAGCGCCCAAAAATCATGCGCCATCCAGATAATTGGAAGTTTATATTTCTTGGCTTTTAAAATAAATAAGGGTAAAAGGGAAGTTAAATTATGCGCCTGCAGTAAATTTATATTGTATTTTTTAATAATATTTTCTACTTTAAAATAAGCTGAAAAGTAATTATTTCCGCAAGGATGATAAATTATCCCTTTTAATTCTTCCTGTTTTTCTTTTTCATCAAAAAGAAGATGAATTTCTTTAAAAAATTTTCTCTCCAGAAGTTCTTTTAAGAGCAGTTTTATCCGCTCTTCCGCTCCTCCGCCTCTAATACCGCTATCATTGACTATCAGCAATTTCATATTTTTTTACTTCCCGGCAATTATAATCATTCCTGAAGTTAAAATTTTTTCTCTTAAAAACAAAATTAGCTTAATGCAATTAGAAATTAATTTTTGTTTTTCAAAAAGATTGAAAATTTTACTTCTTTTAAGTTCACCGGGCGGAAAAATACGTTTAATTTTAAAACCGGCTAATTTTAATAACCTGCTTATAGTATTGGGAGAATAATAATAAATATGACCGGGAATAAGATAATAATCCCAAAATTTTCCTAAAACTTTTGCCGGCAGACTTTCCACATTGCCTGTAGCAATCAAAATAATCCCATTATCCTTTAAAACTTTATAAATATTTTTTAAAATTTCTATCGGAGAAGTTAAATGTTCAATCACTTCAATTAAAGTAACCACCTCAAAAAAATTATCGGGAAATAAATTTTCTTTAAATTCGCCAATTACTATATTATCTTTCCATTTTTCTTTAGGGTATTTGGCGGCAAAAGGCGAAATCTCCACTCCATAAGGAATAAAATTACGGCAGCCAGCCATTTCTAATAAATTGCCAAAACCGCAGCCTAAATCTAAAAAATTTCCTTTTAATTTATAATCATTAACTAAATCTAAAATAAAATTAAAATATTTATATTGAAATTCTCTCTTCTTTAAATCTAAATATTCTTGGAAATAAGTGGCTGTGGGATCAAAACCTTTTCCTTGAAAATAATCTTCATCATAAAGCTTATTTAATTCCTGCTTTTTAGGCAGGGGCGAAATAAATACCAATCTGCAATTAAGACATTTTAAGAGATTATACAGAAAAATTCGATTAATTACGAATGGCTACTTCTACTAATGATTTTGAGCAAATAAAAGCGTTTAAAAACATCTTTAATGAATAAAAAAATGAAATGGATGATTTAAAAGAGCTTTTAACTGAATCTATTTAATTTGAGAAGGAATAAATTGAATAATTAAATGATGAAATAAAAGTTCTTTAAGAAAAAATCGAATAAGAGAAAATATCTTTTGCTGAAGACGTTCAAGTTGAAAAGCTGGAAAGT
>JACPDS010000112.1 GCA_016183885.1 Armatimonadota bacterium | reverse complement strand
TAAAGAACATAAATTAAAAGAATTAAAATATGATTCTAATGAAGGAATAAAAGGGGCAAAATAGCAAAATTCTACAGAAAAAAATTCTAAATTCTAAACTTAGATTAAGGAATCCAGAATATAGGAGTCAGAATTCAGAATGTTTTTTATTATTTTATCTCCTATATTCTAAATACTGAATTCTTCGGGGCTGTCCAATAAGGGGTAGGCGCTCCGAAGTTGCATCGGAGCGTTTATATACTATTTATAGCGCCCCGAAGTACATCGGGGAGGCTACCATATATAGCATATAAATATTTTAAATTTGACTTTTTGGACATCCCCAACAACCCCATATTATTTCTTAAAGATTCTTTTTATTGCTAATTCTTTAAATTTATTAAAAATTTGTTAAAAATGTTTCCAAAGTATTTACTTTTTAAAATTTGTCGTGATAAATATAATAGCAAGGTTCGCCAAATTAAAAATTTGAAATTAAAAAGGGGGAAATTATGATTGAAGATTTTGAATTAAATAATAAAATTATTTCTCCGGATTTTGAAAAATTTTCTTATAAGCCAGGGGCAAATCGTATAGAAATATTAAAAAAAGAAATAGAAAAATTAAAAACACGAGTATTGAACAATAAAGAATCTAAAAGCCAGGACTATATTTTAAAAGAAAAGGAAAAGCAATTAGAAATTTTAGATAATTTAAAAAATCAAGCAGATGAATTAAGAGAAAATTTAACCAAAAACCCATGGAATTTGGAAATTTTATCTAAATTAATTGAAGCTCAAAGCAGACTCTGGCAGTTTGATTTAAATTTACTTTTAAAAGAAATAAATCAAAAAATTTCTTATTCTCTTCAAAATTCTTTTGCCGGTCCAATTCCATTTATGCCATTTAATCCTTTATCTAGTTTTCCTTCGGCAATGCTGCCTTATTCTTTTAACTATAAAAACAAAAAAATCGAAAATTCTGAAGAAAAATTAAATTCCCTGCCAATATCTTTAAAGAAAAATGATCAAAAATTAGCTAATTTTATTAATAATTATTTAATTTCTAAAGGATCTCCAGCGGCTAATAAAGGGGCGGGTGAATGGATGGTTTATTATGGTAAAAAATATCATGTGGATCCTTTAATTTTACTTTCTATCGGAGCTCATGAAACTGGGCTAGGGAGTTTAGGGGTAGGCGTAAGAAAAATGTTAGGAGTGGGCGCTTATGATAATAATCCCGATGGAGCAACTCCTTATGATGGATTAGAAAAGCAAATTAAATATGGAGCAATTACCTTTAGCAATTTGCGTAAGATTTCCGGGATTTCTCAGGATGCCTCTCTTTCCACTCAGCTTTTAGCGGTTAATCGGGCTGGATGGGCTAGCGATTCTAAATGGCATAAAGGAGTAGCGCAGCATTATAATAAAATTGCAGGCGAAGCAAGAAATATAGGTTAAAGCGAAAAATACATTTATTGCCCATAATGATTGGAAGAATAAATTCAGTCTGAATTATATAGGGAAACTGTCGATCGTTTTAAAAAACTAATTGAATAGAGGGGTTTTATTAATCTCCCAAGAATTTTATAATATGAAAAAAAGGAATTTTTATGCCTGAAAGAAGTAAAGATTGGCTTTTACAATCAGAACGTGATTTAGAAGAAGCTAAATGGTCATTTCAGGGAGAATTCTACGAATGGACATGTTTTATTGCCCAGCAAGCTGCTGAAAAAGGAGTAAAAGCTTTATATCAAGCTATTAATGCTGAAGCTTGGGGGCACTCTATTAGTAAACTTTTAAAAGAATTACCTCCTGAATTTTCTCCCGATGGAATTTTAATTGAAAAGTCTCTTCACTTAGACAAATTCTATCTTCAGCCTAGATATCCTAATGGATTTGACATAGGAAGTCCAAAAGATTATTTCACTAAAAATGACGCGGAAGGAGCGATAAAAAATGCTGCCGAAATCATTGAGTGGTGTAAAAGTAAAATTTGTAAATAAAGAGGAAATTATATTTAAGCTTAAAGAAATATCTGCAAAAATACTTAAAAAAAATTCGCAAGTTAAAACTATTTTGCTTTTTGGTTCATATGTTAACAATACTTACACTCCCTATAGTGATGTTGATATTTTGATTGTCTTAAAAGAATCTAACGAATCTATATTAGAAAGAATACCGCATTTCCAAAGAGAATTCCTCGATTCTCCTGCCCCTGTAGAAATTTTTCCCTATACCGAAAAAGAGCTTCTGCGAATGAAACAAGAAAAGAATTTTTTTATAATTAACGCTTTGGAGCGAGCTATCATTTTGAGCTAGCAGAACTTTTCTTTGAAAGTTTTGCGCGCTTCTCATTATTATACCTGTTCATAAACTCATCAAAGTTAATCTGAATTTCCTCCAATGAAAGTTATAATTTCTTCGTGGACGCAATCCTTGTAAGATTCTTCATTAATAATCTGATTGAAAATTAATAATTCTGATGAAAGATTCAGCATTTAAACTTGCTCCTCCTACCAAAGCTCCGTCAATTTCTTTTTCCTGCATAAAAACATCAACATTTTCCGCTTTTACGCTTCCCCCGTATAAAAGACGAATTTTTTCCGCTGATTCATTGATGTAATACCCCTTAAGGCTTCTTTTATCTGAAAACTAACTACTCTCTGAGTTTCTCCGGATTCTCTTTGTTTAAGAGTTTCCCCTACGCAAAGAATCGGAGTAATCCCAAAGTTTATTGCGGCTAAAACTTTTTTATTAATTAAATCATCTTCTTCTTTAAAATATTGTCTTCTTTCCGAATGACCTATTAGGACATAGCGGCAATTTAGTTCTTTTAACATTAAAGGAGAAATTTCTCCGGTATAAGCCCCCTTTTCTTCATAAAAAAGATTCTGGGCCCCCAAACGCAAATTTTTTCCCTCTAAAAGTTTGCTTATTGCAAAAAGAGCGGTAAAAGGAGGACAAATTAATACTTCTTTATCTTTTAAATTTTGGGTAAATTTAGCTAATTCTTCGGCTAAAACCAGAGCTTCTTTTATAGTTTTATGCATTTTCCAATTTCCAGCTAAAAGAGGAGTTCTCTTCATAATTTCCTTTCTTGCTAAATACTAATTACTAACCCACTAATTACTTGATTTTAAATAGGTTCCTTAACTAAAGAATGAGTTTTAATTAAAGAATATCCGGCTTTTAAATAAAAAGATACCGCATTGTCGGTAGAATTTAAAAAAGCATAAAAGGCTCCTTTTTTTTGAAATTTAGGAAGAATAGCAAAATCATAAATAGTGGCATAATATCCGTCCCAAACTGCCCTGCATGTCCCGACAATTTCTTCTTTTTGCTTAAGCGCTAAAAATAAATCATTGCTGATTTTTAAAGCTATTTTTAAACTTTTTAATTTTCTTTGAGGTTTCCATAAGTTAGTTTTTTTTAATAAATTTTTTATCTTTATAAGTTCATCTTCTCTAACTTGGCGAATTTTCCATTCCATATTTTTAAATTTTCCTAATCTCCGCTAAATCTTTTAATACTTCCACTCCGGGTAGTTTTTCTCCCTCTAAAAATTCTAAAGAGGCTCCGCCTCCTGTAGAAATATGAGTAAATTTATCGCTTAAACCTAATTTTTTAATACTGAATACAGAATCGCCCCCTCCAACAATGGTAGTTGCGGAAAGTGTAGAAATAATTTTTGCGATCTCTTCAGTTCCTTTGGAAAAACTAGGCATTTCAAAAACTCCTAAAGGACCATTCCAAAAAATAGTCTGCGCAGTTTTTAATATTTCAGAAAATTCCGCAATTGTTTTAGGGCCGATATCCGCTCCGATCATATTTTTTGGAATGCGGTCAATTGAAACAAGTTCAGATGGGTAACCTTCTTCTAATTTCTCTGTAATTACTGTATCAAGGGGAAGTTTAAATTTAATGTTTCTTTGTTTTACTTCTTTTAAAATTTCGCAAGCTAAACTAATTTTTTCATCTAACAAGGATTTTCCTATTTCAAAACCTTCCGCATTTAAGAAAGTATAAGCCATTCCTCCCCCGATTAATAAAGCATCCACTTTCTTTAAAAGATTTTCAATTACCTTAATTTTATCAGCTACTTTTGCTCCTCCCAGAATTGTTACAAATGGACGGGCGGGATTTTCTAAAATCATTCCTAAAAACTTCAATTCTTTTTCCATTAAAAAACCGGCTACCGCAGGCAAAAAATTAGCTATTCCAAAAGTAGAAGCATGAGCCCGATGAGCGCAGCCAAAAGCATCGTTAACATAAACTTCCCCTAAGCGAGCTAATTTTTTGGCAAATTCTAAATCATTTTTTTCTTCTTGGGGATAAAAGCGTATATTTTCTAATAAAACTATTTCTTCTATACGCATATTTTCTATATATTTTTCAACTTCATCTCCGATACAATCATCTAATTTTTTTACCGGTTTCCTTAAAATTTCGCTTAACCTTAAAGCAAGCGGGTCAAGACGCAATTCAGGAGTAATTCCTTTAGGTCTTCCTAAATGAGAAATTAAAATAATTTTTGCTTTTTTCCCTAAAAGATAATTTATTGTAGGAATAGTTTCGCGAATTCTAGTATCATCGGTTATTTTTCTATCTTTTAAGGGAACATTATAATCTACTCTTACTAAAACTTTTTTCCCATCTAAATTAATATCCCGAATAGTAGCTTTAGGCATAAATCCTCCTATGATAAAATAAATCCTAGATTCTAATATCTAAATTCTAAACAATATTAAAATTAAAATATCCGCTCAAGATGAATCCGACCTCCTGGATTAGTTTTTAATTCTTATAATACCCGGACAGTTTTTTCAGCCTTAATTAAATAATTTGCTAAATCAGCTACTCTGGAAGAATAACCCCATTCATTATCATACCATGCCACTATTTTTACTAAATCTTCCATTAGCATTGTAGAGAGTCCATCTACAATTGAAGATGCCGAATTCCCTTTAAAATCCGTAGAAACTAAAGGTTCTTCTGTATATTCTAAAATACCTTTTAACTCATTCTGAGAAGCTTCTTTAAAAGCCTGGTTAATTTCTTGAAGATTAGTTTTTTTCTCTAAAACTGCCACAAAATCTATAATTGAAACAGCGGGCGTAGGCACCCTTAAAGCAAAGCCGTCAAATTTTCCTTTCATTTCTGGAATAACCTTAGCCACGGCTTTAGCCGCTCCGGTGGTAGTAGGAATAATATTTAAACTTGCCGCCCTACAGCGCCGTAAATCTTTATGAGGCAAGTCTAAAATTCTTTGGTCATTTGTAAAAGAATGCACAGTGGTCATTAAACCTTTAAGAATTTTAAATTTTTC
>JACPDS010000111.1 GCA_016183885.1 Armatimonadota bacterium | reverse complement strand
TTTTAAAAGAATAAAGGGAGTAGTTTCAACAAGGGTGGGATATACTGGCGGGATAACAAGCGACCCGGATTATAAAAAGGTATGCTCCGGTAAAACAAATCATGCTGAAGCAATACAAATTGAATATAATCCGGAAGTACTATCTTATGAAACGCTATTGAGGCATTTTTTCAGGATACACGACCCCACATCTTTAAACAGGCAGGGAAATGATACAGGCTCACAATACCGCTCGGCTGTATTTTATTGTAATGAAGATCAAAAAAACACAGTTTTAAATTTAATAAAAAAGCTGGAAAAAAGCGGTAAATATAAGAAAAAAATAATTACGGAAATCGCTTCTTTTAAAAAATTTTACAATGCGGAAGAATACCATCGGGATTATTTAACAAAAAATCCAGACGGATACTGCCATATTGATTTGAATCTTACTTCTGAAAAATTAGATGATGATAAGAAATAAAGCTTCAAGGCCTTACCCCAACACTAATTAAAAAATCACCCACAAATTTAACATTTCCTTTGCGATGTTAAACCATGTATTATATTGGTCTACAGGTGATGTATATGCCCATACATAAAATATTTCTTCGCCAACTCTTGGAACAACAATCTCCCATTGTTTAAAATTTTCTCCCTGGCGGGTATATTCTATTATAAATTCTCTGCCTGTAAGTTTTATGCCATTTTTCATAGTATAAATGAATGTTTTTTCATTATAAATTTTAGTATTTTTTGCGCTAGTTTTAAATTGATTTTTTAAAACATTTATCAGGGGAGAAATACTTTCATATTTACCGCCAGTCTTTTTAGAAGCTATATTTTGTATGCTTACCGTTGAATAGTATGCAGGTGTATCTTTTTTGCCGCTAAAAACAATCTGATAATTAGATGGTTTTTCATAAATCCAATCTACGGAATATCCTATCTGATAGCCTAATCCTTTATCTCTAAACACATTATAAGATGAAGACGAAGACACAACTTCAGATAAGAGAAAAACAACTAAAAATACAAAAGCAATCTTTTTTATCATAAAACCACCTTCTAAAAACAGCAGAATTTTCTATTGAAAACAAACAAAATCCCTTTTAAATGTTAAGTTCGCGCTAAGGTTGTTATTATTAGAAAAAAATGGTTATCTTTGTAATCGTTTACGGGACCAATCTTTCATTTTAAGTTTATGGAAGCAGGGTAAATGTAAGAGTTCCCGAGGACCCCGGATAACCACCTATGGAAAATATATATTCTCCCGGACCTAGCTTTAAGCTCTTCAAGGGAACAGGCTCTTCGATTTTATCATAACTCATAAATTTTTGAAATGTAACATTCCAGTTAGTACCTGCCCAGTATTGGCGAAAAACCGTTGTGGTTCCACCTGATGGAAGTTTCTGGTTAATTAAGAATTCAGGATAACCAGTGGAACCGTTTTGATCGTAATTAGCCACGCTTGCTGAAAAATTTACAACAGTAGAACCGGATGGCACTGTAAATGCGCCCAAATGCTGCTCAGCGCCCCATTGACCTCTGTCTATAGTTGATTTTACTGTATTTGTGGTTGCGGCATAAGTTGTTAAAATTGTTAAAGGCAATATAAAAATTAATGTTAAGATTAATAATACTTTCTTCATGCTCTCACCTCCATTTTGTATTTTGCCAAAAATTTACAATAATAATTTCTTCTATATGATGAGATTAAAATCCTCTGCCTAAATTTGCCTTAATTTAATGGACACACCGAAGAGTTGGATATAAAATCTGCCTGTGCGTTGCACACAGACAGGTAAAACTTGGAAAAAAATTCTTCGTTGCTAGCAATAATTGGAATTATTCTAAGCTTTGCGGCCATTGTTTGAAATGGGTAAGGGAGTTTCTCCGTCGGTCAAGACAGAAATAGAGAATTTGGAAAACAAGAAAAAGGTATTATCTTATGACATAGAGGGTATGCGTTTAGCCATTCAGAAGAATTTTTGCGAGAAATTTAAGGCAAAAATTGTTTAGTAAAATAGAGCAAAATATAGGACAGCTCAGATATTATAAGTATGCAAAAATTTCTAAAAAAACAAGGAATTTATTCTATTTAATAGGGAAATTTTTTAAATAGCTTTGAATAATTATTGAATAGCTTTAAATTGTAATATTGGAAACAATATGCCGAATTAAGGCTTTTTATACATTAAACATTATGTGTACTATTTCTCCGTCTTTTACTATATAAGTTTTACCTTCCAGTCTCAATATACCTCTTTTTTTCCCTTCATTTAATGAGCCCGCTTCGAGTAAGTCTTTATAATCTATAACTTCAGCCCTTATGAATCCTCTTGCTAAATCAGAATGTATCGCGCCTGCGGCCATAAGGGCAGTGCTATTTTTTTTCAAAGTCCATGCCCTGCACTCGTCTTTTCCAACAGTAAAAAAAGTAATTAAGTCAAGCATGTTGAAGGCCGCTTGAATGACAGAATCTTTGCCTGATTTTTCTATGCCGTATTCCTTCATAAACTGTTTTTTATAGTCGTTTGACATGCAGGCAATTTCAGATTCCAGGGAAGCGTTAACGGCAATTACATAAGAATTGTCTTTAAATTTTTCCAAAGATTCCTTAACTGTTTTTAAAAGCAACGCAGCATCATTGCTCATTTTTTCGGAAATGTTTAAAATATAACAGGAAGGTTTTAAAGTTAAAAGATTGTAGTTAAGCATCATTTTTTTTTCATGGTCGTCAAAACTTAATTTTGAAAGAAATTCTCCATTTTCTAAAACAGGTTCAATTTTTTTTAGCAAATTTATTTCCATTTCCTTTAAATCCTTGTTTTTAGGCTGAAGTTTAATGTCTTTATCAAGCCGTTCTATGCGTTTGATGACGAAATCAATGTCGGAAAATACAAGCTCTGTCCTTATTTTTTCAATTTCCTTTAATATTTCTTCGGTGTTATAGCGCCGGTAAGCGCCCGCAACACAAATAAAAGCATCCATGTTTTTTAAGCTGTCTGCTAATTTTATTTTATCATTTTTAACAGCGGTATCCAGCGGCAGGCAGTCTTCAAAATTCACGTTCGCATGAATGGTTTTTTGCGGCTTATAAAGCCCGCTTAGCATTAAAAGCCTTTCATCGGGAATATTTACGCTTCCCATATTTATTTTCCAGTTAACTTCATCATAAGTTTTATCTATAAAAGATGAAAAAAGAGTTGTTTTCCCCGAACTTTTTAATCCTAGAATCCCGATATTCATAAAAATTTCCTTTCTATAATCCTTCGATCTTATTTCAAGATAGATTATATTAAAAATCAGCTTCTAAGTCTATAGTGTGCATTAAACATTGTAAAATCTAACCGAAATAGTACTGGTTCAGCAATTTAAAAATCTAACCGAAATTTAGTATGATTTCCTTGATCAATTATACGAAGGTCAAGGAGAAAAGCGAGGATGGATTTGCGAGCCAGAAATCAGTATTTAGAAACCATTGTAACCAAGAATAACTATCACGGCATAACAAAGAGGCAAAAATCTGAAGTTTTAAAGGAGTATTGTAAAAATACTGGCCAAAACAGAAAGCATATAATTTATAAAATACAAAAAGGCTTGTATTTACACACAATGAGCTTTCATGCAATGTTTTTAATATTCGATGTTTTTTTTGGAAGTAAGTTTAAAATTATTATTCCTGGTTTGGATATTAAAATCAATAACTTGGGAACTACGCTTGAAAATTCGAGAAAAAAATATTATTTAAAAACGAAATAATTTAGGGCTGATTTAGGATAAACCCCTCTGCCTGCTCCCGCTGTGCCTTCCGCCCGCAAATAAAAAAAACACCGGCGCTTATTCCAGTGTTTCCTTTTTCAATTTGGCGAATTTATTTGTCCATTTCACCTGTGCCTGCGGCACAAGCCGTAACGGGCTCGCCTAAACAACAGTTTTTTAAGACTTGTTCTAAAACTTTATCCTCTTCTTTTTATTTTATATCTTTAATTTTTCCGTTTTTTGGAAGAAAATCAATTTGATCAATATTTTGTTTTGTTATTTTTATTACCAATATGAATAACAGGTATATTTTTAAAAAAATTTCATACCAAGTTTTAAAACTACTATTGTTGAACCATGGCCCGCTATTATTAGAACACAAATCATTATTAGTGTAATTGGGTCTCCCGTGTGTATATTTACAAAGAGTTGAATATAATCTTTGTAAATATACACACGGTTTAGAATCTTTTTGAGCTTTAAATATCTTGTCGTCACATTTCCTTAATAAATCCGCTTCTATTTTTTTCACCTCTTCATAATCGCTAATTTTTTTCAACATCTCATTAAAAAAAATCTTTTCTTTTCCTTTAAGCCATTCTTTGTAATTATTTGGCACAAATTTATCAACTCTTAAACAGGGTTCATAATATACGGCAACAACCATTTGCTCTAAGATGTTTCTTAAGGCGGAAAACGCTACGCGATAAAAACCGGTTATTGAATTAAAAACAGAAGCTTGAAATTCATCAATAACTATTGTGGAAAGATATGTTGTAGGCGAATTTCCCTCTGTGTTAATATGTTGAAGCGTAACGGTTATATAAACCCAAATATTCCAAAGATGCCACGCATATGTAACTTCGTTCGGATATTTTTTAAACGTTTCTAAGCTAATGTTGTATGGCAAGATTATAATGTCTTTTAAGACTTCTTCTTCTCTCGTACTCATCGTGTTACATCCCCCTCAAATTTTCATAAAACATAACGTTCCACATAACCGGCTGGCAATTCCGCTGCCCTTTTATCACCAAGCGCTTCTTGGGCATCGGAAACAGTAAAATATTCTCTAGTTATAAAGAAATTTTTAATTTTTTCATATTTTCTCTCTAAACTATGTTTATTTTGCAATATGATACATCCCCTAGCTCATTATATAACCCGGAAAGAAAATTATCAATAAATAGTCGCATAGATAAACTTTGCGACTATTTATTGCATATAACAACTTTTTCCAAGCCGGAGGGAATAAAAATCGCAGAAAATTTCGACAAGAAGCGATTTTTAAGTATTTTAAGCAGGGGGTTTATGTGTAGAAATTTTTTACACGACTATTGACAAATAATTTTACATAGATTAAAATTGTAATAAGTTGCAATATTAATTTTAAGGAGGAAAATTTAGAAATGAAGGAAATGAAAAAATTTAGTTCGACGAAGGCAATTACGCCTTGGAAAAATTAGAAAAAAAGCTAAGCAAAAGAGAGAAATAACTATGTTTGAGAAATTTATTCAAGCGCAACGCAAAAAGCACAATTTGACGCAGGAATTTTTAGCGTCAGAACTTGGTATTTCCCGGCCGACTTATTTTCAAATAGAACAAGGCGGACGGGAGCTTACCATATCCGAAGCCAAAAAACTGGCGGCTATTTTTGGCATTTCCCTGGAAGATTTTTTAGCCAGTAAAACTCCGAAGCAGGAAGTTATTTTAGAAAATAAACAGAAAAATAAAAAAGCGTCTGCAGATATTCAAATTCGTGTAACACGAAAAAATCTGGATAAATTTAAGCAAGTTCTTTTGTATGTTTTAGGGAAAGTGGGAAGCAAGCCGAATATTGGAGAAACCGTGCTTCATAAACTGCTTTATTTCATAGATTTTGATTATTACGAAAAATTTGAAGAAAACTTGATGGGCGCGACCTATATAAAAAATTATCATGGCCCAACATCGATTGAACTGGGAGCGGTTATTGAGGATATGCAAAAAAACGAAGAAATTGAAGCAGTAAATAGCCGTTATTTTAAATATGAACAAAAAAAGTATTTGCCGATTAAGCGGCCAAATCTTGATAAATTTTCAGCGCGGGAAATAGAGCATATTGATGAAGTTCTAGCGCGTCTTGCTGATAAAAATGCCAAGGAAATTGAAAATTATTCGCACGAAGATATTCCCTGGAAAGCGGCAGAGGAAGGTCAGCCGCTTTCTTATGAAAGTGTGTTTTATCGCGATGAGCGTTATTCCGTAAGAAATTATGACGATGAACTTTAATGAATTGCCGGAATTTACCAAAAAATTCAATCGGCTGATAAAGAGATATAAATCATTACCGGGTGATTTAAAAGAATTTAAGAGCGTGATCGCAGTTGAACCCCTGGGAAACAGCAAGCATTTTAATATCATAACCAGAAACAAACAATGCGCCGTTGTAAAAGCGCGTTTATTTTGCCGCTATTTAAAAGGCTCTTCCTTGAGAATTGTTTATGCCTTTTATTTCAAAAGTTCTAAAGTTGATTTTATCGAAATATATTTTAAAGGCGATAAGAAAAATGAGGACCGAGAGAGAATAAAAGCGTATTTGAAAAATTTTTCATAAACATTATAGAATTTGGACAGAATAGAGTTGGCTGCCGGGGAAGGATTCGAACCCTCACAAACAGGTCCAGAGCCTGCTGTCCTGCCATTAGACGACCCGGCACAATTACAACATAAAAAATTCTAAAATTGTATCTCCTAAGGCAATTTTATCTTTATCTTTTAATTTTACTTTTTCCTCTATTTTTTTAGCGTTTAAAAAAGTTCCGTTTTTACTTTTTAAATCTTCTAAAATAAAACCTTCATCCCAATAAATTCCAGCATGTCTTTTAGAAACTTTAAGATCTCCAATTATAATTGAGTTCTCTTCTCCCCTTCCTAAAATATTCTCCCCTTTAATTAAAGAAAAATTTTCTCCTAAGTTAATTCCCCTGATTACTCTTAAAAAAGCCTTTATTTTTTGATTTTCTTTGGAAAATTCTCCTTCAATTTTACATTTTCCAAATTCTAAGCCAGAATCTTCATAAAGCTCAATTTCTAATTTAGTTAAAAAATTATAGTCCCGAGAAGAAGCTTGGGAAGTTAAAAAATCTTTCCATTCTTTTATTAATTCTTCTTTTATAACTTGATAACTTTTAAAATCCTTGGAATTTAAATAAATTTTATAAAGATTAGGAACAAAAACTTTATTTAAACTAATCACTTTCTTTGAATGCATTATTTTTAATAATTTTTTAGCAATTTCTAAAGGGTGAGCTTCCCCTCCAAATTTACCAATGAATTTATTTTCAATTAAATTTTCTAAAACTTTTTCTAATTTATTGAGAAACATTTTTAAGCCTCAATTGCCCGCAAGCGGCATCAATATCCAGACCCCGCGATTTTCTTACCGTTGCAGAAATTCCTTTGTTTTTCAAATAATCCCTAAACCATTTTACTTTAATTAATGGAGAAGGTTTAAATTTACAATCTAAAATTGGATTAAAAGGAATAATATTGATTAAACTTTTTATTCCTCTTAAAATTTTAAATAAACTATCGGCATCTTCTTTGGCGTCATTAAAATCTTTAATTAAAGCGTATTCAAAAGTAATTCTTCTTTTGCAAATTTGCTGATATTCTCTACAGGCTTGTAAAACTTTTTCTAAAGGATATTTTTTATTAACCGGCATAAGAAAACTTCTTTTCTCCGAGTCAGCTGAATGCAGAGAAATTGCTAAACGAACAGGGATTGATTCTCTGGCTAAAGCAATAATTTTTTCCGGGATTCCGCAAGTTGAAATAGCTATATGTCTAGAACCGATATTTAAGCTGTTTGGTTCATTTAATAATTTTACTACTTTAATTACTTCAAAATAATTATCTAAAGGCTCCCCTATCCCCATAAAAACTAAATTAGCCGCTCTTTCTTCATTTTCTTTAATTAAATTTTGGATTTTTAAAACTTGATCGGCAATTTCATAAAATTTTAAATTTCTCGCCAAACCATTTTTTCCGGAGGCGCAAAAATAACAGCCCCGAGCGCAGCCTGCTTGAGTGGATAAACAAACGGATACCCGCCCGATTCCTAAATCTTCTTCATAACGCATTAAAACACTTTCGATGCATTCTTGATCTTCTAAAAGGAAAGAATATTTTACTGTATCTTGATTCTTAGAAGTAATTGAATTTAATAATTTTAATTCGCTTATATAGGCTTTTTCTTTTAAACTTTCTCTTAAATTCTTGCTTAAATCAGTCATTTCATCGAAATTGGATATCCCTTTTTGAAAAATCCATTTAAAAATTTGCAAGGCTTTAAATTTTTTCTCGCCGAGAGAAAAAATAAATTCCTCTAATTCTTTTAAAGTTAAGCTTTTTAAATTAATTTTCATTTATCTTAAAAATTCTCCGGTTTGAGGATGCATTCCGCAAATAAATTCCCCGGCGCTAATTTCTTTTTTCCCTTCTAATTTTACTTTTAAAATTAATAACAAATCTCTTCCTGTAGTTACTAAAATTCCTTTATTTTTGAAAATATCAATTATTTTTCCAAAGCCTTCTTTAGATTTTCCTTGAATTACTTCACTTTCTAAAATTTTTAAAATTTTCCCGCGGAAAAAAGTAAAAGCGGCTGGTTTTGGAGCTAAGGCCCGAATTAAATTATGAATTTTTAAAGCCTCTTTCTCCCATTTAATTAAAGCATCTTCATTTTTTAAAGGATAAGTATAATTCCCGGCTGATTTATCCTGAGGGATTCTTTTAAAATTTCTACTTTTTATTAAATTTATAGCTTTAATTAAAAAATCCGCTCCCAAATCAGCTAACTTTTCTCTTAAAGTTCCTCCGGTATCTTCAGGATCTATTTTTACTTTTTCCTGCAGTAAAATATCTCCCGTGTCAAAACCTTGATCTAAAAAAAATACGCTTAAGCCTGTTTCTTCTTCTCCCGCCATTATTGCCGCTTCAATGGGAATCGCTCCGCGATATTCAGGCAGAAGCGAAGGATGAAAATTAATCGCTCCTAAAGGAGGGAAATTAAAAACAACTTCCGGAATAAGTTTCCCATAAGCTATTACCAGAATAATTTCCGGAGAAAGATTTTTTAAAATTTCTAAAAAATCAGAATCTTTTAAACTTTCAGGCTGATAAATCTTTAAATTCAACTCATGGGCTTTTAATTTTATAGGAGAAGCGCTTAATTTATATCCTCTTCCCTTTTCTTTATCAGGCTGGGTAACTACTCCAACAATTTCTTCATTTTGAGCTAATTTTTCTAAAGAAGGAACAGCGAAATCATCTGTCCCCATAAAAAGGATGCGCATTATTTTTGTAAATTTTCTAATTGATCTTGTTGAACTTGAGGCTTTATTTCTCTAAGGTTTGAAGCATAATCAACCAATAGCACTCCCTCTAAATGATCAATTTCGTGCTGAAAAGCCCTGGCCAATAATCCTTCCGCTTCTATTTTTATATATTTTCCTTTTAAATCCTGAGCTTTTAAAGTAACTTTTAAAAACCGTTTTACTTCTCCATAAAGATAAGGAAAACTTAAACAACCTTCCAGACACTCTTCCTGTTCTTCGCCATATTTAACAATTTTAGGATTAATTAATTTATATAAATTATTTTCCACATCCACGACAATTATTCTTTTAGAAATTCCCACCTGAGGGGCCGCTAATCCAATACCTTTAGCCTGATACATTGTTTCAAGCATATCTTCAATTAATTTTTCAATTAATGTATCAAATTTTTTAACTGCTTTAGCTTTTTTTCTTAATAGAGGATCTTCAAATTTTTTAATTTCTCTAATAGACATATAACAATTCTTTAATAATTTACTTCGAGCTTAGGAGTTACAATTAATAAAGGATTGGGATTTAACCAATAAAAATCTTTAGTAATCACTTGTTTTGAAGTTAAATCCCCTAAAGTCCATTCTTCTTGATGTAATACATTATTAGAAGCATCATAAATTTTTAAAGCAACAGTTACATTTTTTACTTCTTGATCGCTGGTATTAGTAATGGTAGCCGTGCCTCGCAATTCTCCCCCTATATCTTGTTGGGAAGGATTCTGATTTTGATAATAATCTAACTTAGTTTGAATAATGTCCTTCTTTTCGGCGCCGCCCTGAGATTGTCCGGCTTGAGTTTTAGCTCCGGGCTGACTTTTTTCCGATCCCGGCACAGCTGTTCCAACAGCTTTTTGCACATCGCTTTGAGTGCCTTTTTTTAAAATAAAAATATCTAAAATTCCTGTATCTTTATTATATAAATAAGCCGCTCCTATATTTTGAGCTATTTTTTTTAAATCAACATAAAGAATATTTTTTAAATATATTAAAGGCAGAGAAAAATTTTTTTCTAAAAAAGAAAAGTTTAAAATTTCTTTAGAAATCGGTTTTAATTTATTTTGAGAATAATTTAAAATATCTAAAATTCCATTATCTTCATTCCAGCTTAAACTCATAGCCTTTAAGAATGATTCTAAAGGAACATAAACTACTCCATTTTTAATTAAATATTTTGCGTTAAAAGGCTTATTTCTTACAAAAATAGTTAATTCCTCAGAAAAAACCATATTATACATAAAAATAATTAAAAATAAAAATGTAATAAAAAAAATAAATTTTTTATTCATAATATTTTTCTCCTTTTTTTGCGGTTATCCAAAAAGTTAAATTTCAGGGAAACCCTCGGCTATCTTTTTGGAGGTCATTTTAATAATAAATTTTTCTTTCACTTTATAAATTCTTTTAAATTATAATAATTCCTACATTTATGCATAATTTTTTAAAGGTCCAAAAAGCCCCTTTTTAATCTTGCTGGCTTAAGCGGGTTCAATGAATTGAACCCCTACAAATT
>JACPDS010000009.1:4514-16194 GCA_016183885.1 Armatimonadota bacterium | reverse complement strand
CATCTTTGATTAAATTTTCTAAAATTAATAACGCCTTAGGCCCTTGAAGAGCTAAAACCACTTTTTGTTCTTTTAAATCAATAATTTCAAGCTCTTCATTATCAATTTTTAAAGAGGGATAATTTTTATCAATAATCACTTTTTTTTCTTTCAGAGCCTTAAGATAAGTTAAAATTTTTTTCGTATTAATGGCATTTACTACCAGCATATAGTTATTTTCCTCCCGGCGATAAAGAAAAATATCATCTAAAACTTTTCCCTGCGAATCTAAAATATAAGAGTAATGCGCTTGCCCTGTATTTAAATTGAAAATATAATTAGTGGCTGCCAGGTCTAAGAATCGGCCGGCTCCCGGACCTTTAATTTCTAAAATTCCCATATGGGAGATGTCAAATAAAGCTGCGGTATTGCGCGCCGCTTGATGTTCTTCCCTTGCGGAATTATACCAGAGGGGCAAAAGAAAACCGGCAAAATTAATTAATTCTCTTTTAGTTAGTTTTAAATGTTCTTTATATAAACAAGTTTTTTTGGGAAGCGCATTTTCAGATTTAAAAAAGAATTCTTCCTTAACGGTGTTTTCTTTTTCTTTAATTAGAGCTTTTTGCCCGATAAAATAAGTTTTAGAAGAGCTTAAAAAAATTTTATTATTTTTAAAATCAAATTTTTTAAGAGCCGATTTAATTTTGGAAATAAATTTTTCCAATCTTGGAATTTCTAAAAATTCTTGAATCATTACCGGACCTTCAATTTTAGCGTAAATATCTTCATCAAATAAAATATAGCCATCGGAAAGAGCTTGAAGATAAAATTTCAATTCTTTTATAATTTTAGAATCAACTACTAATAAATACCGATTTTCTTTAAAATAAAATATACCCGCTAAAGTTAATATTTCAGATTCCTTATTTAGAATTAAACTTTCTATTCCTTCATGAAATTTTAATTTAGAAATATCTTGAGTTAAAATACTTTGAAGAAAATTAAAAGCTAATTTGCCGGAGATTTCTAAAATACTCAAACCTTCCAAATATTTTTCCCGCTCTTCTTTTTTTAATTCTAAAATTTCAAAGATTTTATCTTTAGCTGATTTTAAAAAATTAAAATCTATTTTTCCTCTGCCGATTCTTCCTTGAGGGACTATATAACTAAAACTTTTAATATTTCTTAAAACAAGACAAATAATCTTGGCTATGTCCTGCATCTCTTTTTTTTTCATTCCTCTTTGAGCGGCCCATGTTGAGCCAAAACGTAAACCGCTGGGATGAATAGGATCGGTATCTCCTAAAATAGTGTTTTTGTTGCAGGTAATGCCGGCTAAATCTAAAATACGGGAAGCAATCTCTCCCGACAAAGGATAAAGTTCCTGTTTAAAACTTTTTAAATCAATTAAAACCATATGAGTATTAGTGCCCCCATAAGCTAATTTTAGTCCTTGATCTTTAAATTCTCCAGCTAAAGCTTTGGTATTTTCAATAATCTGGGCTTGTAAATTTTTAAACTCTTGACTTTTGGCAATTTCAAAAGCTACAGCTTTAGCGCCGATAGATTGAATGTGGGGCCCGCCCTGCTCGCCAGGAAAAACCGCTGAATCAATTTCTTTAGCCCTTTTTTCATCTTTGGTAATAATTACCGCTCCCCGGGGACCGCATAAAGTTTTATGAGTGGTAAAAGTGATTACATCGGCGTAATCTATAGGATTGGGATAAAGACCGGCGGCAATTAAACCGGAGGGATGAGAAATATCCGCCATTAAAACAGCCTCTATATCTTTACTAATTAAAGAAAACTTTTCCCAATCTACTGCCCAAGGATAAGCGCTGAAACCAGCAATAATCATTTTGGGACGATATTTTTCAGCTAACTTTTTAATTTCTTCATAATTTAATTGCTCGGTTTCCGGATCAACTCCATAAGAAATAATTCGGTAGCATTTACCAGAGCGATTAGCCGGATTTCCATGAGTTAAATGTCCGCCTTGACTTAAGCTCATTCCCATAACTAAATCTCCGGGGTTAAGAAAAGCGGAATATACCGCATTATTAGCCGAAGCTCCTGAGAGAGGCTGAACATTAACATAAATAGAAGAAGCGGGAGTTTTCAAAGAGGCAAATAAATCCGCGCAGCGCTTTTGAGCTAAAACTTCAATTAAATCCGCATATTCACAACCTTTATAATAACGTTTATTGGAAAAACGCCTGTAATAAATTAATTGCTCCGCATAATTATTAATTTGACTTTCTTCTTCCCTGCTTAAACGCGCCGACGGATAACCTTCGGCATAAAGATTAGAAAAGACGCTTGATAAAGCTTCTCTTACCGCGGGAGGACAAATACTTTCCGAAGCAATTAAAATAATTTTTTCACTTTGACGAATTTCTTCTAAATTAATTAATTCATAAGTTAAAGGATCAACTTTTTTTAAATTAAGCATTTAAGCCTCCTGTTAGCCACAGAGCGCACAGAAAGTTTATATGGGGCTGTCTAAAAAGGTAATTTGTCGTCTCAATCGATAATATAATATATGTAGGGGTTTGATTTATCAAACCCGTTTCATCAAGCTTGCTAGCTTAAGCGGGCTCAATAAATTGAGCCCCTACAATCCTAACAGATTGAACTCCTGCAATAAATTAAGTAAGACGTATGGATTTTTTGGACCTCCCCATATAAATCCCTCCGCGATCTCTGTGATTTATTATTTTTTCTCCTTTAAAGCCTTCCAAATTTTTTCTGAAGTAATCGGAAGACTTTTTATTCTTATTCCAATAGCATTATAAATAGCGTTGGCAATAGCGGGAGCTGGACCGTTGGCAGGTAATTCTGCCACGCTTTTTGCCCCAAACGGACCGCTTGATTCATAAGTTTCCACGAAAACGGTTTTTAGCTCAGGAATATCTAAAATACTGGGGATTTTATAGTTTAATAAAGTTGGATTAAGCATAACTCCTTCTTTATTAAAAAGCATTTCTTCCCATAAAGCGTATCCTATTCCCATAGCTGCCGCTCCTTCTACCTGTCCTTCCGCTAACTGAGGATTAATTATTTTTCCCGAGTCAATTACGGAGGTAAAATTTAAAACTTTTATAAATCCTGTTTTGGTATTTACTTCTACTTCGGCAAATTGAACTCCAAAAGGCGCCGGTGAATAATTAGAAACATGCGAAGCATTGCTCATAATTTGAAATTGATCTTTTTGATAAAAAGCCGCAAGTGCGATTTCTTCAAAACTAATACTTTTTCCCGAAGAGCTTACTACTTTATTTTGAAAACATTTTAATTTTAAAGGATTTTCTCCTAAAATTTTAGCTCCTATGCTAATTATTTGTTTTTTAATAATTTCAGCGGCTTTTTTAACCGCCATACCTGAAATATAAGTGGTGCTGGAAGCGTAAGCTCCGGCGTCAAAAGGAGTAAAATCGGTATCAGAGGAATAAACTATAAAGTATTCCGCTTGCGTTCCTAAAACTTCTGCGGCAATTTGAGCTAAAATTGTATCACTGCCGGTTCCTAAATCTGCGGCTCCTACAAGGAGAGCCCATATCCACTCCCGGAATACCCGAACCCTGCATAAAGCAAGCCGCTCCGATCCCTCTTTTAATTATTCCATCCGGCTTAATTTTTCTTTTTTCTTCCCAATGAATTAATTCTTTTCCGATTTTTATACATTCATTTATTCCGCAGCTTTTAAAAATCTGCTTATATCCTTCTTTTCCTTCACCTAAAATCTCCGCAATTTGAGAATGATCGCCTTCTCCTGCTAAATTAATCTTCCTAAACTCGATTGGATCCATTTCTAAAAGAGAAGCTATTTCATCCATTTGAGATTCCATGGCGAAATAACCTTGAGGCGCCCCGTAACCTCGAAAAGCTCCCGCAATAGGCAAATTAGTATAAACCACCTGAGCTTCATATCTTATATTTGGACAGCGGTATAAGGCTAAAGTTTTATTGCCGGTATTGCACTGCACTGTTAAAGCATGGGAACCATAAGCTCCTGTATTAGCTAAAACTTTCATTTCTTGGGAAATCATTCGGCCGTCTTTTTTTACTCCGGTTTTCATTTTAATAATCTGACTATGGCGGGTTCGTCCTCCAATAAATTCTTCACTGCGGGTATAACTTAAACGCACAGGCATTCCGGTAGCTAAAGTTAAGCAAGCGCAAAGATCCTCGGTAACTAATTCCTGCTTCCCTCCAAACCCTCCCCCGATTCTAGGCTTAATTACCCTGATTTTATTTAAAGGGAATCTTAAAATCCGGGCTAAAATTCTTCGCAAATGAAAAGGCACTTGGGTGCTGGTGCGCACCACTAACCTTTTATTTTCGTCAAAATAAGTGATGCTAATATGCGGCTCTAAAAAAGAATGTTGAACATAAGGAACAATATATTCATTTTCAATAATTAAGTCAGCTTGTTCAAAGCCTTTTTTTACATTTCCTACTTCTGCTTCCACAAAAGCGGCTAAATTTTTTTTGCAGTCATAAATTCCTTGAGCTTCTTCTTCGTCATGAATAATGGAAGCCTGGCTTTTTTGAGCCTCCCGGGGATCTAAAACAGCAGGAAGTATTTTATATTCCACTTCAATTAATTTTAAAGCCTCTTGCGCAGTTTCTAAATTTTCTGCCGCTACTGCCGCTACGCGATCTCCTGCATAACGCACTTTATAATCTAAAATAAAGGTATCATATGGAGAAGGTTCGGGATATCCTTGTCCGGCGGTAGTAAAAGGAATCCTGGGTAAATCTTTATAAGTTAAAACAGCTTTTACTCCGGGTAATTTTTTAGCTTTTTCTATATCAATATTGATGATTTTTGCATGAGCATAAGGGCTTCTTAAAATTTTAGCATAAAGCATTCCCGGCAAGATAAAATCATCTGTATAAGCCGGTCTTCCAGTTACTAACTTAATTCCGTCTAATTTAGGAATGTTTTTCCCGATTACCGAAAACTCGCTAGACATTTAACTTGCCTTTCTCGATAACTTTTAGAATTGCCTTAAGAGGCTTAACATATCCGGTGCAGCGGCAAAGATTACCGGTTAAAGCAGTTTTAATTTCTTCTAAAGCAGGATTATTTTTTTTTAATAAAAGAGCTTTGGCGCTTAAGATCATCCCGGATGTGCAATAACCGCACTGCATTGCTCCAACTTCAATAAAACTTTCCTGAAGCAGGTCTAATTCTTCTTGTTCAAGTCCTTCAATTGTAATTACTTTCTTCCCTTGAACCTGTGGGGCTAAAAGCAGGCAGGAATAGATCGCTTTACCGTCTAAAATAATTGTGCATGTCCCGCAATTTCCGCTTCCGCATCCATATTTCACGCCTAAATATCCATTTTTACGTAAAAGATCTAAAAATTTTTCTTCTGGTTGTACGTCCCAAATTTTTTCTTCTTTATTTAAAATAAATTTTAATTGCATTTAGCCTTCTCCCAGCTTAAGAGCAAACTTTCTTTAGTTAAAATTACAGCTAAATCCTTGCGGTAATCCGCGCTAACTTTAAAATCGGAAATAAATTTTAAACTGCCTCCAACTTTTTCAGCCGCTGAATTAATTAAATTCTCTGAGAGAACTTGACTTTTTAAAATATTTTCAGCTTCTTTTATTCTTAAAGGTATAGTAAATCCGCCAAGGGCAATTTTAACTTCTTTGCAGATAGAATTATCTAATTTAATTAAAGTAGCCAGATTAATAATCGCTAAATCTAAAGCCGTGCGTTTAAATTTTATGAAATTTGCGCCGGCAGATGTACAGGGAATAATTATTTCAATAACAATCTCGCCCGTTTTTAAGGCTTTTTTATCTAAAAGGTAATCTTCTAAAGAAATAATTTTATCTTCCGGAAAAATTTTAAGTTTAGCGTCTAAAACTAATAAGGCGCAGGCTAAATCTATCCAGGAACCTCGAGTGACTAAAGCTCCTCCAATTGTAGCCATATTCCTTAATTGCAGAGCCGCGCAGCCTAAAGCGGATATAGAAATTATCCCCCCTAAAAATTGACAAATTATAGGAGAATCAACTAGTTCTTGTAAAGCCGCTCCAGAGCCGATTTTTAAAAAATTTTTTTCTAGCTGAATATAATTTAAATTTAAACCGCTAAGGTCAATTAAATTTTGAATTTTTAAATTCTTTAAACCATTTAAATAAGTTCCTCCGGCAATATAATAACTTTCCTCGTTTTCTTGAAAAATTAAAGAAGCTTCTTTTAAATTTTTAGGATAAAAATAATTTTTAATTTTCATAAAACTTTCCTTGATAAGAATTTCTTTTCTTGAGTTCTTTATGAATATCCTCTTGAATTTGATGGCGGGTTTTCCCCCATTTAGGAGCAATTAAAATTTCATTGGGAGAAACAGCGAATAAACGCTGAATAACTATAGAAGAAGAAAGTCTTTCTAAAAAATCGCAAATAAAATTTAAATATTCCTGATAAGAAAAAACCGGAAAAGAAACATCTTTATAAATTTTAGCTAAAGGAGTGCCTTTAATTACTTGAAGTTGATGAATTTTTAAAAAATCTATTTTGAGGCGGGAAATTTCTTTAGCAGTATTTAATATCGCTTCTTTAGTTTCTCCTGGAAAACCTAAAATAATATGGGCGGTTATATAAATTCCCCGGTTAAGAGTTAAGCTTACAGCTTCTTTAAATACTTCATAACTATGCCCTCTTTGAATAAATTTTAAAGTTTGATTATAAGGAGATTGCAGGCCATATTCTAAATTAATAAAATAATCTTTAGCTAAGATTTCTAAAAATTTTAATTTTTCTTCATTAATACAATCAGGGCGGGTGCCTATGCTTAAGCCCTTTACTCTCTTATCCTCTAAAGCGATTTGATAAACTTCTTTTAATTTGTTTAAAGGCGCGTAAGTATTAGTATAGCTTTGAAAATAAATAATAAAATTTTGAGCATAATATCTTTTAGTTAAATATTCCATTCCTTGTTGAATTTGCTCTCGAAGATCGGGTGAAAATTTTAAATTAGAAGGACGAAAACTATCTATTGAGCAATAAATGCATCCTGTTTTAGAAATTGTTCCGTCCCGATTGGGACAGTTAAAACCCGCATCTACCGCTACTTTATAAAGATTAAAGCCGAATTTTTGTTTTAAAAAATTTCCAAAATAATTATAACGTATTTTTTCCCGCATTAATTACATTTTTCCAAAAAAACTGCTAATATTAAACCAAAAATCTTTTTCGGCTTTACAATTTTTGCAAACTGCTTTAATTTGATCAAGCAATTCATGCGGATAAACCGCTTGAGAAACTTTATCATATTCTCCTGTGCATTTACATTTTTGTCTGCTAATATAATTATATTCTTCCGAGATACTATTAACTTTAATGGCTTCTTCTTTGGTCATTTTTCTATCCTTTCTTTTAAACTTAACTTTTTTATTATATCAAAAGGTGCGCAAAATGGCAATCTAATTTTTTGCAGGGGTAATGTCAAGATTTGCGTGTAATTTCATTTAGCTATTCCCAAATACCCCATTCTTATCTAAATCCCCCCTACAAATTGAGCCCCTACGGAAAATTGAGCTGTAATTTTATTTGGTATAAATATCTTCTCTTGAGTCGGATAAATTTAACCTCTGCATTTTCTATTTTTTGAATTATTCTGTCTTCTGGATTCTGGCTCCTGAATTCTTTAAGTTAAATTTAGATATTAGAATTTAGATTTTTTTTACCAATTTTGGTTGACAAGCTCTTTTAATGCTTAGTATAATAACTCTCATATCTTTGGCAGAAGCATTGCGGAGGTGAATATATATGCCTGCCAGGACGTTACGTTTAGGTGCGGGCATATATTTATGAAAGTTGATATTTCAGAAATTAAAAGAAGTTTAGGGGCTCATTTAAATTATATTTATGAAGATACTTTAGAAATTGAAGAAGTTTTAATTAAAAAGCCTGTTTATATAAATTTAAAATTAACCAATGCGGGAAGTAGAATTTTAGTAGAGGGAATAATTAAATTTAATGCAGAATTTATATGCAGTTCTTGCGGAGAAAAATATGATTATTTAATTGAGGCAAAAGTTAACGAAGAATTTTTAGAGGAGTCTAATCTTGAGCTTATTAACTTTAAAAATGATTTAAGCTTGAAAGATTTAAGTATTTTTACTTATAGCGACAATTTAATTGACTTATATGAAATAATAAGACAGAATATTATTATTGCCCTGCCGCTTAAGCCGCTTTGCCGATTAGATTGCCTGGGATTATGTTTAAGCTGCGGAAAAAATTTAAATCAAGGTCAGTGCGGCTGTAAAAATGAATTTATTAATCCGGTTATGGATAAAGCTTTTAAAAAAATGAAAATCAGGAAGGAGAAAAAAAATGCCTAATCCAAAATATAAAACTTCTCATTCTAAAACCAGGAGAAGACGTAGTCATTTAGCAATTGTTGCTCCAAATTTAGTTAAATGTCCGCAGTGCCATGAATTAAAATTATCCCATAATCTTTGTCATTCCTGTGGTTATTACAATAAAAGAGAAGTAATTAAATTAGAAGAAGTTAAAAAATAAAACTCGCTGTTTTTAAAGTTATTGCATCTTTATTATTATTACATATAAAGCCGTTTGAAATTTGACTAAGGCCGTTAAATTTAAAATTTAATTTTTGGGGGATTTAAAAATTAATGCTGCGCAGTGTAGGAATAAAGGGAATTGGGATTTATGCCCCTCCTAAAATTTTAACTAATTTTGACTTAGAAAAAATGGTCAATACTTCTGATGAATGGATTAAGACACGCACAGGAATTTCTGCTAGACGTATTGCTTCTAAAGATACGGCTGTATCTGATTTAGCGCTTAGGGCCGCGAGAAAAGCGTTAAAATCCGCTAAGATTACTCCTAAAGATTTAGAGCTGCTGATTACTGCGTCAGCAACTTTTGACATGCCTTTTCCCGCTACCAGTTGTATTCTTCAGAATAAGCTTGGGGCTTCTAATTTAGCGGCTTTTGATTTAGAAGCCGGCTGCACAGGATTTATTTATGCTTTAGCCGTAGGGACGCAATTTATAGCAAATAGTTTTTATAATACAGCTTTGGTAGTGGGAGCAGATACTCTTACAAAAGTTACTAATTGGGAAGATAGGAATACCTGCGTTTTATTCGGGGATGGAGCGGGAGCGGTAATTTTAGGACCGGTAAAAAAAGGAGAAGGAGTTTTATCTATTTATTTAGGAGCAGATGGAAGAGGCAGGGATTTATTGAAAATTCCAGCCGGCGGCAGTCTCTTAACCACTAATAAAAAAAAAAGCCAAGCTTAAAATAGAAGATATAGATTGTTTTATCCCCCATCAAGCTAATATAAGAATTATTGAAGCCGCTATTAAAAGACTGGGAATTAAGAAAGAAAAAGTTTTTATTAATGTAGATCGATATGGAAATACATCCTGCGCCTCTATTCCTATCGCTTTATATGAAGCTAAGGAGAGAGGAAAAATAAAGAAAGGCGATATTGTTGTTTTAGTAGGATTTGGCGCGGGATTAACTTGGGGGTCTATAGCTATAAAATGGAATTAGCTTGTATTTTCCCCGGACAAGGTTCTCAGTATGTAGGGATGGGGAAGGAAATTTATGAATTCCCATCCGCTGGAAGGATATTTAATTTAGCAGATGAAATTTTAGGATTTTCTTTATCAAAACTTTGTTTTGAAGGGCCGCAAGAAGAATTGCGCAAAACTATAAATACTCAAATTGCCGTTACAGCAGTCAGTTTAGCGGTATTTAAAATTTTTGAAGAAAAGTTTAATATTTCTCCAAAAATAGTAGCTGGACATAGTGTGGGAGAATATACCGCTTTAGCTGTAAGCGGAGTTTTAGATATTCAAGATACTTTTAAATTAATTAGAAAAAGAGGAGAATTAATGCATCAGGCGGGCTTAAAAAATCCTGGCACTATGGCGGCAGTTATGGGATTAGAAATTGATAATATAGAAGAAATTTGCAAAAATTTGAAGAATTATGGAATTGTGGAAATCGCTAATTTAAACGCCCCATCTCAAATTGTAATTTCTGGAGAAATTAAAGCAGTAGAAAAAGCCATCGAATTAGCTAAAAATAAAGGAGCGAAAAAAGTAATCCCTTTAACTGTAAGCGCGGCTTTTCATTCTAGATTAATGAAAGAATCGGGCGAGATATTAAAAGAAGAATTGGAAAAAGTTAAATTTAATGATGCTAAAATTCCTATTGCCATGAATTTTAATGCTAAAATTTTAAGTCAGGCTTATGAAATTAAACAAGCTTTAATTCATCAAATTACCTCGCGGGTTCTTTGGCATGATTTAATTCAAAATATTGCCGGTCATGGAATAAAATATTTTATAGAATTGGGACCGGGTAAAATATTAAGCGGATTAACGCGCAGAATTTTGCCAGATGCTGAAGTTTGCAATATTCAAGATTTGGAATCATTAAAGAGGACAAAATTAATTCTTGAAGAATCACCTTTACTTAAAAATTTATAAATTATAAAAATTTATAATTTCGGAGTTTCTATTTTAAAAGATAATATAATTAAAGAAAATGTGTGAATTACAGCTTCGAGATAAAGTAGCTTTGGTTACCGGCAGCAGCAGGGGAATCGGGAAAGCCATTGCTTTAAAATTAGCTTCTGAGGGAGCGGATATTATTTTAAATGCTTTGCACGAGGAGACTTTAAAAGAAGTGGCTTGCGAAATTGAAATTTTAGGAAGAAGAGTCAAGACCATTATTGCCGATGTTTCTAAAGCGCAGGGAGTGGATGAACTATTTAAGGCATCTTTGGAATTTGGAAAAATTGATATTTTAGTTAATAATGCAGGGATTGCTAAGGATAATTTAATTATCAGGATGAAAGAAGAAGAATGGGATAAAGTTCTAGAGATAAATCTTAAGTCGGCATTTTTATGCACTAGGGCGGCAGCTAAATTTATGCTTAAGCAAAAATCCGGAAGAATTATTAATATTACTTCTGTAATAGGGTTAATAGGCAATATCGGGCAGGTTAATTATTCCGCTTCTAAAGCCGGATTAGTTGGTTTTACTAAATCTATAGCAAAAGAATTAGCCTCTAGAGGAATTACCGTGAATGCGGTTGCGCCCGGCTTTATTCAAACTGATATGACGGAAAAACTTCCTGAAAATATTAAAAAAGAACTAATTTCGAAAATTCCTTTAGGTTTTTTAGGAGTTGCCGAAGACGTAGCTAATTTAGTCTTGTTTTTATCTTCTCCGGCATCTCGTTATATTACCGGACAGGTAATTAATGTTGATGGCGGAATGCTAATGTAATATAAAAACCAGAAATTTATTTTGAAGGGAGGTGAAGAGATGTCTTCAGAAACTAATGTTTATGAAAGAGTTAAAAAGATTGTCGTGGAACAACTTGGAGTAGATGAAGTGCAAGTTACGCCTAATGCTTCTTTTACTGATGATTTAGGAGCGGATTCTTTAGATACAGTAGAATTAGTAATGGCTTTAGAACAAGAATTTAATTTAGAGATTCCAGATGAAGATGCCGAAAAGATTTCCAATGTTAGCGATGCCGTTCAATATATTCAAAAACATTTAGAGGCAAGTAATGTATAGCTATAAGGAAGGGCGGTCCAAAAAGGGCAGACTATGGTTTCCCACGTCTAAGAGACGGTTTGGAATTTGGCTTTAGTCTGTGTATATTATCGCTTTGATATA
>JACPDS010000009.1:0-4475 GCA_016183885.1 Armatimonadota bacterium | reverse complement strand
TGTAATAAAATTTTAAAAATATAAAAAAATTATCTTTTTGGACTTCCCCGTGTAATATATTTATAAAGGTTAGCTTCATTTTATAAAGTGCGGAATATAAAAACTGAAAAGCAAGAAAATTTAATTTTAATTGCTAAAATTTTAAAAAAGAATAATTTAACTTTGGCTGTTTCTGAATCCTGTACAGGCGGTTTAATTTCTCATAATATTACTAATTTAAGCGGTAGTTCAAAGTTTTTTTTAGGCGGAATTATAGCTTATAGTAATGAAATAAAGATTAATTTTTTGGATATAAAAGAAATTTTAATTAAAAAGTACGGCGCAGTAAGTAAAATAGTTGCCAAAGAACTTGCCTCAAAAATTAAAGAAAAATTTAATTCTACTTTTGGAATAGGAGTTACAGGAATTGCCGGCCCATCCGGAGGGAACATAAAAAAACCGGTCGGACTGGTTTATATTGCTTTAGTTTTTAAAAATTTTAATTTAGTTAAGAAATATCAATTTAAGGGCGAACGTTTAGAAATTAAAGAAAAGGCAGCTTTCCAAACCTTTAAAATATTTAAAGAATATTTGGCTTATTTAAAGGAAAAAGGTTGTTTAAAATAGAAAGAAAGTATATGGAATATCTCCGCTTATTTATTGCCATTGAACTTCCTTTAGAGATAAAAAAAAATATTCTTCAGCTTGTTAATAGAGCCTATAATTAAAGAACTTAGCCCTGTAATAGAAAAGTTTAGCCCTTTTGAAGCAACTTTTTCTGGAATGGGGGGGTTCCCTAATATTAAGAATTTTAAAGTTCTTTGGGCAGGAATTTCTAAAGGCGAAGAGCAGATTTGTCTTATTCAACGGCAAATTGAAAATGTTTTAAGCAAATATAATTTTCCCAAAGAAGAAAAAAAATATACTCCCCATATAACTATATGCAGGTTAAGTTCTATTAAAGATAAAAATGATTTAATAGCAAAAATAGTAGATTTTCAAAAAATAGAATTAGGCAATATATTAGCAAAATATATTACTTTAATTCAAAGCGAACCTTCTAAAAGCGGTTATAAACATACTAGATTACATCAATTTTCTTTAGGAATAAGATAAAAAATCAAGAAATTTAATTAAGGAGGAAAATTTATGGATAAAAATAAAGCCTTAGATTTAGCTATCTTGCAAATTGAAAAACAATTTGGCAAAGGCTCGATTATGAAATTAGGCGAAGTTAATGCCAAAATGCAGGTGGATATTATTCCGACTGGATCGTTAAGCTTAGATTTAGCTTTAGGAATCGGAGGAATCCCTCGGGGGAGAGTAACAGAAATTTTTGGTCCCGAATCTTCAGGCAAAACTACTTTAGCTTTGCAAATAATAGCTGAAGCTCAGCATTTAGGAGGAGTAGCGGCTTTTATTGATGTAGAACATGCTTTAGATCCTTATTATGCCAAAAATTTAGGAGTAGATATTAATAATTTATATATTTCTCAACCGGATACAGGAGAACAAGCTTTAGAAATTGTAGAATCTTTAACGCGCAGCAATGCTGTTGATATTGTGGTAATTGATTCAGTAGCTGCTTTAGTCCCTAGAGCTGAGATTGAAGGAGAAATGGGAGATGTTCATATGGGATTGCAGGCGCGTTTAATGTCTCAAGCTTTAAGGAAGTTAACCGCAGTTATCAGCAAGTCTAAAACCAGCGTTTTATTTATTAATCAAATCAGAGATAAAATTGGAATAATGTTTGGAAATCCAGAAACTACTCCCGGCGGAAGAGCTTTAAAATTTTATGCCAGTATTCGTTTAGACGTGAGGAAGCAAGATACTTTAAAGCAGGGAAATGATATTATAGGGAATAAAGTCAAAGTAAAAGTGGTAAAAAATAAATTAGCTCCTCCTTTTAGACAAGCTGATTTTGAAATTATTTACGGCAAAGGAATATCTAAAATAGGAGGAATTTTAGATATCGGCGCGGAGTTAGAAATTATTAATAAAAGCGGGACATGGTATACTTACAATGATTTAAAACTAGGACAGGGTAGGGAAAACGCTAAAGTTTATCTAGAAGAACATCCTGAAACCGTCAAAGAAATTGAGACTAAAATTAGAGAAAAAGAAGGTTTAAAATCCATAAAATTAGAAGAAGCGGTTAAAAATTAAATTCCCGCTGAATTTTCTTGTTTCTTGTTAAATGAATGATCCTGAATTTATAGAAGCCTATAAGAAAGCTTTAAAGTTTTTAACTTATAAATCTAGAACTTCTCAAGAGATTTATTCTAAATTAAGTTATAAAGGTTATTCGGTAAATATAATTCAAGAGGTAATAGAAAATTTAAAAGAAAAAAAATATTTAAATGAAGAAGATTTTGCAGAAAATTGGATTGAGATTTATAAGAAAAAGTTTGGCAGAATAAGAATTGAAGCCCTGCTGCTGCAAAAAGGAATTCCTTTAGAATTAATTCAAGAAAAATTAAAATTATATCTATTAGAAGAAGAATTAGAGCTGGCCTTTAATTTAGCTAAAATAGCAAGAAAAAATAAAAATTTTAAAAAAATGTTTTATTTTTTGAAAAACCGCGGATTTCCTAAAGAAATAATTTTTAAAGTAATTAATAAATTGTATAATTATGAGAGAGCGTTTAGCCAAAGTTTTAGCTAAAATTTATGGTTCAAGGAGAAAATGTGAAAAATTAATTTTAGATGGCTTAGTTAAAATAAATGGTAAAGCAGCAAGAGAATTATGGCTAAAAGTTGATCCTTTTCTAGATGAAATTTTGGTTTCCGGACATAAAATTATAATCCCTCGCAAAGTTTATATTTTATTAAATAAACCCAAGGGATTTATTTGCAGTTTAAAAGATCCCGAGCGCCGCCCCAGAGCCTTTGATTTAATTAAAGATTTAAATATTCAAGTGTTTAATGTGGGCAGACTGGATTATGATTCTGAAGGATTACTGCTTTTCACCAATGACGGAGAATTAGCTTATCGATTAACTCATCCTAAATATAAAATAAAAAAGGTTTATCAAGTAAAAATAAACGGCGTTCCCGGCAATGATGTTATTAAAAGTCTTTCTCAGGGAATAAAGCTTGAAGGCGAAAAAACTATTCCCTGCAAAATAAAATTCTTAAGAATAAATTCTAAGAAAGATGCATGGCTGGAGGTAATTTTATTTGAAGGTAGAAATAGACAAATCAGGAAAATGTTTGAAAAATTTAAATACCCGGTAATTTCTTTAAAAAGAATAGCTTTGGGGAATTTAAGTTTAAGAAATTTACCCTCAGGGAAATATCGGTTTTTAAATTTTCAAGAAGTAAATATTCTTAAAAAATCAGTCGGATTATAATGCTGAAAGAACGTTTAAAAAAAATTAAAAATAAGCTCTTAAATGAAAAAAAAGAAGCTTTTTTAGTCATTCAGCCGGAGAATCGGCGTTATTTAAGCGGATTTACAGGTTCTAATGCTTTACTTTTAATTACTCAAGATGAAAATTTTATCATTACTGATTTTAGATATTGGGAACAAGCTCAAAAAGAAGCTTCTTTATTTAAATTAATTCAATCTAAAGAAAAGGATTTATTTTTAGAATTAAAAATTTTAAAAGAAAAATATAATTTAAAGCATCTGGTTTTTGAAGAGGATTATCTTACTTTTTCTCAATATCGGAAATTAAAAGATATTTTAGGGAAAATAAAATTATATTCAAGCTCCGGCTGGATAGAAGAATTTAGAAAAATTAAAGATGAAGAAGAAATTAAAAAAATTAAAATTGCCGCTCAGATTACCGACCAAGCCTTAAAATTGGTTTTAAAAAATCTTAAAGCAGGGATTACCGAAAAAGAAATTGCTCAAGAACTGGAATATCAAATAAAAAAAAGAGGGGGGGATAAAATCGCTTTTGATATTATTGTAGCTTCAGGGGAAAACGCTTCTTTACCCCATGCTAAAACTACAGAACGAAAAATTACAGAAAGCGAGTTAATTGTAATTGATTTAGGAACTAATTTTCAAGGTTATAATTCCGATCTTACCCGTACATTTTTTTTAGGTGAAATTAAAGGAAAATTAAGAAAAATTTATCAAATAGTTTGGCAGGCTCAAAAAGAAGCCTTAGAAGCTGTTAAACCTGAAGAAGAAGCTTTGAAAATCGATCAAATTGCCAGAAATTATATTGAAAAATCCGGTTTTGGGGATTTTTTCGGACATGCTTTAGGCCATGGAGTGGGATTAGCAGTGCATGAGGGGCCGGTATTAAGCAAATTAAGCAAAGATATTTTAAAAGAAGGGATGATTTTTACCGTAGAACCGGGAATTTATTTGCCTGAGGTAGGCGGAGCGAGAATTGAAGATTTGGTTTTAGTCACTAAAGGAGGTTATGAAATCTTAACTAAATTTCCTAAATAAGCAAATATTCGCGATAAATTGCCAGAAAGGATTTTGAGCGAGAAATAAATAATATATATAAATTAATTTTATTTATATTAAAGAA
>JACPDS010000119.1 GCA_016183885.1 Armatimonadota bacterium | reverse complement strand
TCCTGCCCGATTTTTTCAAGAAAGCCTTTTAAAATTAATTCTTCTTTCTCTAAATCAAATATTCCAAAATATTGGCTGATGCTTCCCTTAAAAAAACCAGCCATTAGAATTAAAATTTTCATGTTTAATTGCCTCTTAAACTTCCAATCTTTTTAATTTAATTATTTTTTTTCATTAAATCTTGAATAGTTTTGCGGGTAATTTCTGCCGCTTTAGGATGCCGCATGACTAAAATATCCGCTCCAGCCTGTAAAAATGCGCCGGCTGTAGAAGCTTCCCAAATCGGACCGCGTTCTTCTACGGCGCCCCAAAGTGGATTTTCAGATTTAGATTCTTTAGCGCGCCAGGTTTCCTGGCCAATAATACAAAGAATCGGGCAAGCCAAAGTTTTATCTCCCATAAAAGCCGCCAGGCGCGATCTTTCCATAATCGAATAAGCATATTCAATTCCATAGCCTAATCCGCCGGTAGTGGGATAAATTACCAAACGTTCTAAAGGAATACCCATTTCGCTTACTAAAATATTTACCTGTTTAGCGATATTAATATCAATCGGAGATTCGGTAATAATACTATGCCCATCGGCTAAAGCCGAAGCTACTAAAGTTTTATAGTTATCCTGCAAAGCGTCTCCGATTAAACATTTTTCGCCTCTAGTTTCTTCACTTGCAGCTGCTAAAACTTCATTATCTTTATCATGTACCCCGGGTCCTAAAATAATTAAGGGAACGCCTACTTTATCTAAAACTTTTCTTACCGTTTCTTTAGCCTCTTTTGCTCCGGTATTTCCTTCATCAGGGTGAGCGCTCAGGAGCTTTAAACAAATTAATTCAGCCTTATATTCTTCAACGCATTTTTTTGCCCATAAAGCCGGGTCATGCCAGACGTCTTTAAAATGTTCTTCTAAAGTCTTAGGCCATTCTTGAGGAATTAAATCTAAAACTTCCATAGCAATTACAGGTTTATAAGGAATTTCTCCTTCAAAATGTAAAAAAGGCAAAGTGGTTTCTCCGCCAACAGTAACTTTAGAAGTTCTAGTTCCGCCTTCTTCTTTAGTTGCGCCAATAGTTAAGGTATTAATGGCTGTGCCCCATTTTTCTTTAATAATTTCCATTTCTTTCTCCTTCCTTTCAGCTATTAAGCTGTATTTTAAAAACCTGCTCTTCCAAAATATTCTGCACTTCTAAAAAAGCTTTGGAATTTGAATTTAACTTAAAAATATCTTCCCCTTTAATGGCTAAATCTAAAATATCTTGATCGTGAGGAATTTTTCCGCATAAAGGCAAACCGCTTTCTTTTAAGTTGGGAAAATCAGCTAAACTGCCGTTATAATAATTAACTATCAAACCGCATTTTACTACTTTAATTTTTAATTCTAAAACTAAATTATAAATTCTTAAAGCCGATTTTAATCCGATTAAAGAAGGGTCGCTTACAATAAACAAATAATCCACATTACGCGTGGTTTTTCGGCTTAAATGCTCCATTCCGGCTTCATTATCCATTATTACATATGAATAATTTTTTGATAATTTATCAATATGTCCGCGAAGAATTGTGTTAGCATAACAATAACATCCCGGCCCTTCCGGTCTGCCCATAATTAATAAATCAAAACCGCTGGATTCTTTTAAACAATCTTCCAGGCGATATTCGATATAACGTTCTTTTGTCATTCCGGCGGGAAGATTATCCAAACGTTCTTTGGTTTCATCAATAATATCGGCAATACTTTCTTCGTAAGTTATCCCAAGAATTTGAGGTAAATTAATGTTAGGGTCGGCATCAATGGCTAAAATCGGTTTTAAATTTTTAATAATCAAAGCTTTAATCACTAAAGCGATAAAAGTAGTTTTTCCTGTTCCGCCTTTACCTGCTACAGCAATATTATACATCAAACACTCCAATTTAATTTTTTGCTGACATTGGGAAACAATCTTAAATCGGTATGCGGCAAAAATAATGCCGAAGTATATTCATTCATAAAATTTGCTTCAATGCTTAATTCAAAATTAGTTAATTTTTGAGAAATTTTATGCGCCTCTTCTAAAGCTTCTTGAGATAAAAGGGCTATTTTAGCGCCGGTTAAAGAACTGTTTCCAATAAATTTAAAAATATCTAAAGAAATATCCGGCAATAAGCCGATTAAAATAGAATTTTTAATATTTAGATAATTCCCAAATCCTCCGGCAATATAAAAATTTTTAATTTCATTAAATGAAAGACCTATTTTTTTTAATAAAAAATCTGTTCCCACATACATAGCGGCTTTAGAACGGATTAGATTCATTATATCATCTTCGGTAATGATAATATCTTGATTAATTTCTGTTTCTTTGTCAAATATAATTACAAATTCCACTCCTTGATCGGTTTTTCTAATTCTAGGTTGATTTAATTCTAAATTAATTTTACCGGCTCGGTTAATAATACCTTCTTTTAACATTTCCGCCATTAAATCAATTAATCCAGACCCGCAAATACCTCTGGGTTTTACATCGCCGATAGTTTTGTATTGAATTTGATTTTCTTTTAAATTAATTCTAACTTCCTGAATAGCCCCGCGGGAGGCCCGCATTCCACATTTTACTCCACCGCCTTCAAAGGCAGGTCCGGCAGAACAAGAACAGCCTACCAGCCATTCATTATTCCCTAAAACAACTTCCCCGTTGGTTCCAATATCTATTAAAATAGAAATATCAGAATCTTTATTCATTCCGGAAGCTAAAACTCCAGCCGTAATATCTCCTCCAACATAACTGCTTACACTGGGCAGATTTGCCAGCAGTCCCCGAGGATTAATTTTTATTCCAATTTCAGACGCTCTAAGCGTCGGCAGAAAATTAACCACCGGCACATAAGGTTCTTTTCTAATAGAAGTTGGAGTTAAGCCGATTAAAAGGTGGCTCATTGTTGTATTGCCGGCGCACATTACAATATTAATATCATTTAATTTAACATTATTTTCTAAAGCCAAAGAAGTAATTAATCCATTAATATTATCTACAACGGCTTGATTTAATTTTTTTAATCCTTCCGATTCTTCCGCATAAATAATGCGAGAAATTACGTCCTCCCCAAAACTTACTTGGGTATTGTAATTAGCTTTGGTGTCAATTACCCGAGCTGTATTTAAATCTAATAAAGTAGCCGCAACAGTAGTTGTTCCTATATCTATGGCAACCCCAAAATTTTTTAAAGTTGTATTGCCTGTTTCAATTTGCACCAATTCTACTGTGCCGTTTCTTTCCCCTAAAGTAACTGTAACATTCCAATTTGCGTCATTTAATAATTCAGGAAGTTTTTTTAAATTAAATAAACCTGTTTGAAGTATAGGATAATCTTCTCTTTTTTTAATTTCACGGTAAATACGCTGAAGATAACTTAAATTATCATCTAAGCTCGGCTTCGGAATTTCTAAATAAAATTTTTTAACTAAAGGATTGAGTTTATAAATAAATTCTTTTTCTAATTTTTCTTGACTTTCTACTTTTTCAACTAAGGCAAATAAATCTAAAAATTTTCGTTTTTTTTCTCCTTCGGTTAAAATTTGCACTTCTTCCAGGCGCGTTTCCAAAGGAAGTTCTACTTCCACATCGCTGTTTAGCATCGTTTGACAGGCTAAAACATAAGAACGTTGAAGTTCCAGACGGGTTAATAAATGTGTTGGAGGAGTAAAAACTTTACCTTCTCTTACAATTAATTTGCATTTACCGCAGACTCCTTCGCCGGCGCAAATACTATTAATATAAATGCCGGCTTGCGAAGCCGCATCTAATAAAGTTTGATTTGAATTTATAACAACTTCTCGGCCTTCAGGATAAAAAGTTACTTTAAATTGCTTCATCTTTTCAGTTTAGTGAATAGTGAATAGAATTATTCATTTTTTATTCACTGCTTTAATTGTTCCCATAATCATTTTATTAAGTTCATCAATTTTATTTATTAAATTTTCTTTTTCTTCTTTTGCAATAAACTGAAGTTTTTCTGCAATTATAATTTGGGTCTCTAAGTTCAGCGCAGCTTCCTAATGCAATAAATAAAAATTGCACAGTTTCCTTTTTATGAAATCTCATAAAGCCTTCTGCTATATTTGAAGGAATAGATATACTTGAACGTTTCATTTGAGCTGCCAATCCATATAATTCGTAGGTAGGAAATTTTTTAATTAATCTATAAATTTCTATATAATATATCTATCCCTTTTTGCCAAATAAATAAATCTTTATAATTTTTTATTTTCCTATTCACTATTCTACTATTCACTAATTTAAACTGCCGCTGTTTCAGCCCAGTTGGCTCCTTTAACTTTTAAAAAAGCGGAAATTCCTGAAGCTTCTTTTGGACCAACAACGACATTCCAACTAGATTCATCTTTTAAAGCTCCGCTTAATATAGAAACATAACCGGGGATAATAATATTGCGGTGTTTTACAATATTTTCCAATCCAGAATTTTTTATAGCTTGAGCAATTTTAGCGGGATTAAATTTATCCGCCGCCCAGGCAGTTAAAACAGAAGTCCCGTCAGTATCTACAATCAATAAATGAGCCGGAATTTTGCTGGCTTCAATTTCTCCCGCCACAGTAAAATATGTTAAAGAAAAATTAGTAGTAACTAATACAGGAGAATTTTCATTCGGCGTTCCGATAGGATAAATTTTAGCCTCTACTTGAATAGGTTTTTGAGGATCGGTATAAATATTTTGTCTCCAGGTAAGCAAGGTTAAAATTCCCCACGCCTCCAATGTTTTAATTACAATAATCCCCGCATATTTTGCCATAAAAGTGCAAGCTTGCATTATTTCTTGATATGGATCGTCTGCTTCGATTATAGTCATAATTGGATAACCTAAAGAACGAAAAGTTTTTTTCAAAGCTAAACGGCGAATATTTGTTAAATCTATCAGAGTTTTAAGATGATCTCGAGCGGGAGTGTCTAAAATCAAATCGTTTATCCCGAGAGCTTTAATTTTTCCCGTTAAATCAGCTAAATCATCTAAAGAATTTCCGCGAATAGCTAAAGGTAGATTATATTGTTTAGCTAACATCCCGATTTTTTCAAAATTTTCTGCCTTAGCTCCATAAATTAAAGGTCTTTTAGAAGCGATAATTTTTAAACATTCTTCTAAAGCGGATAAATTTTCCGTAATTAAAATAAAAGGCAAATCTGTTAAAGAATGGATTTCCTGAAAAATTTTAAAGTAATCTCCGCCTGAGTCTTTAAAAGCAATTAAATCTACTTTTAAAATTTGGCCCACTCTTTCAAATTTAAAATTATTAATTTTTTTAATTTTTTCTTTAATTTCTTCAAGAGGTAAATTAGAAGAAATTTCAATTGCTATTCCAGTTTGATGAAAAAAAGTTTGTTCATGGCGGAAAAGCACAGTTTCATTCCCTAATTCTATTTTATTTTCCCCTGTTCCGATAGTTACTAACCTAACGGGAGGTTCTGAGGCTTCTCCTAAAGCTGCTTTAGCCTCAGGGCTTACATGCGGACATTCGTCTAAAGCGGCTTTTTTCCCGGCTAATTTCATGGCAAAAGCTAAACATGTAGGCGATCCGCATTCCCCACAATTAGTTTTAGGAAGTTTTTTATAAATTTCAAGTCCTGTTAAAGCCATTTTTTTCTCCTTTCAATATAGTGGGTATTGTCAAATCTAAACACAGAGAACACAGAGAAAATATTGAAATTTAATAAAAATTA
>JACPDS010000118.1 GCA_016183885.1 Armatimonadota bacterium | reverse complement strand
ATAATAAATTCTCTAATCTTATCTACCTGAGTATTAGAAGCGGCGTCTATTTCTATTACATCCAAGGCTTCTCCTTGAGAAATCTGCTCGCAGTTAATACATTGATTGCAGGGTTCTTCCAGAATTCCTTTTTGGCAATTTAAGGTTTTAGCAAAAATTCTTGCCAAACTAGTTTTTCCCGTTCCCCTTGGGCCTGAAAAAAGATAAGCTGAAGAAATTCTTTTTTCTTTTAAAATATTTCTTAATGTTTTAGTAATATGCTCCTGCCCTATAATTTCAGAAAAAGAGCTGGAGCGATATTTTCGAAAAAGAGATTGATACATAAACTTTCCTCACTTAAGCATTTTTAAAGTTGCAATATTTTTAAAGTAAACATATATTAAACGCATCTTTAGGAAAAATCAAATTAAATATTCGATCTAATTCTTCAAGCGAAGAATAACTGATTTCAATTTTTCCTTTGACGCCCTTAGTTTTAATTTTTACCAAAGTTGAAAAAAATTGTGTTAAACGTTCTTCTAAATTTATCCAGTCAGCCGATTTTTTAATCTTTTTAGAAGCAGTTTTTTTATTCTGCCACAAACCAGCCAATTTTTCCGTTTGTCTTACCGATAAATTAAATTGTTTAATTCTCCTCCAAAGCTCTTTCTGAGAAACCTTTTCCAAAGATAAAATTGCCCGAGCATGTCCGGGAGAAATTATTTCTTTTAACAAATCTTCTTTAACTTCTAAATCTAAATTTAAAAGCCTTAAACTATTGGCAACCGCAGAACGGCTTTTCCCGACTTTTTGAGCTAAAGCTTCTTGATTAAATCCGTATTCTTTAATTAAAAATTGATAGGCTTGAGCCTCTTCTAAAGAATTTAAATCTTCTCTTTGCAAATTTTCTATTAAAGCAATTTCTAATAATTGAGAATTTTTATAATCTTTAAGGATTACCGGAACTTCTTTTAAACCGGCTAATTTAGCCGCGCGCAAGCGTCTTTCTCCCGCTACCAGCTGAAATCCTCCGTCTTTAGCGGAAACTATGATTGGCTGAATAAGGCCGTGCTCTTTAATAGAATTAACTAATTCATCTAATTTTTCTTTATCGAAATCCTTCCTGGGTTGATGAGGATTAGGATAAATTCTACTTAAAGAAACTAAGAATTCTTTTGATTCCTCTTTAGAGGATTTCTCCGGAATTAAAGCTTCTAATCCTTTCCCTAAAGCCATTTTTTTCATTTTTAAGCACCTCTTTAGCTAATTTAATATAAGCCTGCGCCCCCTTAGATTTTAAATCATAAGCAATTATAGATTTCCCAAAACTAGGGGATTCGCTTAACTTAACATTGCGCGGTATAATTGTTTTATAAACTTTATCTTTAAAATAATTTTTAACTTCTTGAGCCACTTGTTCAGATAAATTTACCCTGCTGTCAAACATAGTTAATAAAACGCCGGCTATTTCTAAATTTTGATTTAAACGTTCTTTTACCAGTTGAAATACTTTTAATAATTGCCCCAACCCTTCTAAAGCGTAATATTCGCATTGAATAGGCACTAATACTTCTTGGGCGGCGCTTAAAGCATTAATTGTTAAAATTCCTAAAGAAGGGGGGCAGTCAATAAATATATAATCATATTCGCAAGTTAAAGCATTTAAAGCATTTTTTAAGCGTAATTCTCTGGAAAAAACGGAAACCAATTCTATTTCCGCTCCGGCTAAACGCAAGGTAGATGGAGCAAGGAATAAATTTAAACCGCCGACAGATAAAATAATCTCCGGCAACGGGCGGGCTTCTAATAAAACATCATAAATGCAGGAATTTATTTTAGAGCGCTCAAATCCTAAACCGCTAGTAGCATTTCCTTGAGGATCTTTCCCACCCCGCCCTTTTGATTGGCAATCACAATAATTTTGGCATAATTTTGTTTCACGTGAAACATATTCGAATTTTTAAAAATTTCTCCTTCTTAAAAATTAAAAAGGATACTTAAGAGCTTTTCCTTCTTTACGGGGATATTTTTCGCCGCTAGAATATTTTTTTCTTACAATCACTATAAAACGCTTTATTTTTTTAAACGGCGGCAGGGTTTCTATAACTTCTACAAGTTCTCCTCCTAAAATTTTTAAAGCATTTTGAGAGTTTTCAATCTCTTGAAAAATCTGACTGCCTTTGCAGGCCGCTAAAACTCCTTTAATTTCTAAAAATGGAAGAGCGTATTCTAATAATATATTTAAAGGGGCTACCGCACGCGACACAACTATGGAAAATTTTTCGCGATAATTTTCTTGATGGGCAAAATATTCCGCCCTGCCTTTTAAGATTTCTCCGTCTAAATTTAATTCTTTTAAAACTAATTCCAAAAAACGCTGTTTTTTTTGATTGCTTTCTAATAAGTGCATTTTAAGCCCGGGCTTTGCGATTTTTAACGGAATACCCGGGATGCCCGCGCCAGTTCCCAAATCTAAAATTTTTAAATTTTCTTTAAATAAGGGAATTTTTAATAATAATAATGAATCTAAAAATAAATTAATCATAATTTCTGAAGGACTTTTATAGCTGGTAAGATTATACTTTTGATTTTCCCTTAAAATAAGCGCTAAAAATTTAAAAAAATTTTCTTCAGATTGGGATAAGAGCGATAAGTTAATTTCTTTAAGTCCTTCGTTTAATATTTTTTGAAGGGCATATTTCTCTTTTTTTATTGATTTTATGTGCAATTTTTATACTATAAAAAACAATTACAAAATGATAAAATTCAGCGGCTTGCCGTAGGCGAATCCGCTGAATTGACTTGTTAAGCGCTATAAGAATTTATGAAATTCTTCAACGGTGAGTCCAGCATCATGTACTATTCCACCCATTGTATAAGCGTCAACAGTATCACTGCGGGGAATGGTCAGGAAATAAATACCATCAGACATTACAATATGTTTTCATTTGCATCTTTAATCGAGTCACACAGCAGCCAAGTATTCCTGAATTGCATCGCGAATGTTTTCAAGAGCTTCCTGTTCGGTTTTTCCTTGCGACCAACATCCGGGTAGTCCAGGGCAGAATACACTATATCCTTCGTCTGTTTGCTTCAATACTACTTTGTATCTCATAGTCTAACCTCTTTACTCTATTTAAAATATACCTCTTTTTAAAGTTGTTGTCAATGAAAAAAAATAAATCACTTGTTGCAACGAGCGAAAAAATTGAAAATTATAATCATTTTTAATGATGCTGGCTTATGATAAATAACTAAAAATCTTAGCCTTTTTTGCTTTCCAGCAGCTCCTTAACTTTTGGAGAAGCTACTCCATCTTCTAATTCTCTTTTAATAAGTTCATAATAAATTAGTGAATTACCTATTTCAAAGACGGATAAAAAAATAAAAGATAAAACTATCATAATAATATTGGTTAATTTTAAATTAAAATTATTATGTAAAGAAGATATGAATCCAATTAATATAAAAACACATGAAATAATTAAAGGGAAACCTACAAAAAAACCTATAGCCAGAGATTGGCTTTCTTTATTTCTCATAATTATTTCACGACATCTCTGCATAGCTTTCTTGCCCGCCATACCTTCTAATATGACCACATTAGAAATCATAGCGCTATAGAGGCTATAATAAACTGCTTTTATCCAGCCATAGATAGGAACAAATATCCATAAAGTCATTGATATAGTAAATAATATAATTACTTCCAGAAGATTCCAAAAATATCCAAGCGCTTTAAGTAAGGCTTTACGCGCGGAAATTTCTTCTTTCTTAAAGATTTGTTCAACTATGCATGTGTGTAAAGAATCGCCTATAACAGGGATTATTGAGGAAAGAAACATAAAAAATGACTGCAGAAGATTATTTTTAAATATATTAAAGGCTTCTTTTAAAATATCGTTAAGATTATTTATTTTTCTCATTCCAGCTCCTTTTTAAATTAATTTGCAGACCTATAAGGGCAAAAAAGCTATAAATTTAAAGAGACTATAAAACTAATTCATCTAAATTAAATATCGGGCCGTCCTGGCAGGCTAATTTATAACTTTTATTTTTAGTTTCTACCGCGCAGCCCTTACAAGCTCCAAGTCCGCAGGCAATTAAAGTATCCAAAGAAACTAAAGTAGGGATTTTTTGAACCTGAATTAATTCTTTTAAAGCTTTTAACATTGGATAAGGACCGCAGCCGGCAATAAAATCAACTTTATAATTTTTTAAAAATTTTCTAAGCAAATCTAAGACTGTTCCATTAAAATCCGAAGCTCCAGATTCTAAAGCAATTAAAAGTTTATCTTCGTGCAAAAAATTTAATTCTTTTTTTAAAAAAGTATAAATTTTTTTGTTAGACAGTCCCAAAAAAAAATAAACTTCTTTTTTAGCCTTTAATAAATTTTTAGCTAATTCTACAAGCGCAGCTACCCCCATTCCCCCCGCCACTAAGGCGATTTTTTTTGCGCTCTCTGGAATCGCCCACCCATTCCCTAAAGGGCCTAAAATATCTAAATTTTCAGATTTTCTTTTTAAGGAAAGTAATTTTGTTCCTTTCCCCGCTACTTGATAAAAAATAGAAAATTTAGGGGGATTAATTTTAAAAAAACTAAATGGACGGCGAAGAAGAGGAATATAATCTTCTGAAGTTAAAATAGTTTTAGCGGTCCCTAAATTCTTGGAAAAATAATCAATGTTAGTTTGTAAAGCCTCCATTTCTTGATCAGACCGACTTTCTTCCTCAATGCTAGCTAGCAACATTTTTTGAAAAATTTCTTCCCGGCCCTTACTAGTTTCTAAAAATTTCTGTTGGGTTTCTTTCTGAAGAGCAAAATTATCTCTTTCCATTTGTAAACGAATTTGCAAATAAGCTAATTTAGCGCGTTTAATTTCTAATTGACTCTGCTCTTTTTGCAAATTTAAACGCAAATCATGCAAACGAGAAAAAATCTCCAAACCGGTAGTCTCTAATAGTTCTAGATATTTCTGATTAGCCAAAGTCTCGGCCACGGTTTTATCAGATAAGAGGACCTTCAAAGCGTTAAACTCTTGATAATCAGGTTCATAAAACTTATTTTTATGAAAATAAAGAAAAGCAAAATAATCGGTTAATAAATTAGCTTGTTCTTTAATTTCAATCTCTTTTTGTTCTATCGCCTCATAACCTTGGAAAATAGCCTGTTCCGTCAGGGCAATTTGTTCCGTCGTATTATTGATTTTTTGTTCCGTCTCCTGTCGGCCCATTTCTAAAAAAGCCAGTTGTTTTTGCAAATCATTAATTTGATTGCCAACATTTTCTAATTTGTCTTTAGTTACCTCAATTTTCTTTTCTAAGTTAGAGCGATACCGCTTGGCATTAGCATACTGTTCTCTTAATTGCAGCAAAATTAATTCCTGACGAAGTTGGGCTTTTTCTGAAGGACTTAGCTGCTGACTAAAAAGAATATTGGCTGGA
>JACPDS010000108.1:5751-7265 GCA_016183885.1 Armatimonadota bacterium | reverse complement strand
GAAGGAATGCGGGAAGTTTTTGCCGAGATTTCTCCTGTTGAAGATTTTACAGGAAATTTAATTTTAGAATTTACTGATTACAGCTTTGGGGAACCTGCTTATGGAGTTGAAGAGTGCCGTGATAGAGATATGACTTATGCTATTCCTTTAAAAGTAAATATTCGTTTAATTACTAAAGAATCCGGAGAGATTAAAGATATAAAAGCGCAGGAAATTTTTATAGGCGATTTTCCTTATATGACTCCCAAAGGGACTTTTATCGTTAACGGAGCGGAAAGAGTGATTGTTAGTCAATTAGTGCGTTCGCCGGGATTATATTTTCAAGAACAGATTGATGTAAGCGGCAAAAAACTTTATCAAGGCACGCTTATTCCTAATCGCGGCTCTTGGTTGGAATTTGAATATGATTCCCATGAGATTATCGGAGTGAGAATTGATAAGAATAGAAAAATTCCAATAACTATATTGATTAAAGCTTTAGGATATTCTAAAAATGAAGAAATTATTAAACTATTTGATAATAACATTGTTATAAGAAATACTTTAGAAAAAGATGGAATTGAAGGGGAGAATAATGCTTTACTTGAGATATATCGCAAACTTCGTCCCGGGGACCCTTCAAATGTAGATAATGCAAAAACTTTTTTATATAACTTATTTTTCGATTCTAAACGTTATGATTTATCTACAGTCGGACGTTATAAACTTAATAAAAAATTAGGATTAAAAATCAACTGCGAGCATTGTGGAACATTGCATATTCCCAGAGCGGTTAATTGTCCGGATTGCGGCGGAATTTTAAATTACGATAGAATCCTTCATAAAGAAGATATAATTGCGGCGATAAAATATATGCTCAATTTAATTGAAGGAAGTCCAAAAGTAAAAACAGATGATATAGACCATTTAGGGAATCGCAGGGTTAGAGCGGTAGGGGAGCTTTTGCAAAATCAATTTAGAATTGGTTTGTTAAGATTAGAGAGAGTGATCAGAGAAAGAATGACCGTTCAAGATTTAGAAACTGTTACTCCGCAAACTTTAATAAATATTCGTCCCGTGGTAGCGTCAATTAAAGAATTTTTTGGTTCAAGTCAGCTTTCTCAATTTATGGATCAGGTTAATCCTTTAGCCGAACTTACAAATCGACGCCGCCTTTCTGCTTTAGGACCAGTGGGATTAAACAGGGAGAGAGCCGGTTTTGAAGTCAGAGATGTTCATTATTCGCATTATGGGCGAATTTGTCCTATTGAAACTCCGGAAGGACCTAATATTGGATTAATCGGTTCATTGGCTACTTATGCTAAAGTGAATGAATTTGGGTTTATTATGACTCCTTTTCGAAAAGTTAAAGATGGATATGCCGCCAATGAGATAGTTTATTTAAGCGCCGATGAGGAAGATGATTATATTATTGCTCAGGCTAATACTAAAATTGATGAGAGAAATTATATTATTGATGAAAAAGTAGTAGTAAGAGCTAAACATGAAATACAGGTGCTTCCCCGCAAAGAGGT
>JACPDS010000108.1:0-5698 GCA_016183885.1 Armatimonadota bacterium | reverse complement strand
ATGCAAACCGCGCTTTAATGGGATCTAATATGCAAAGACAAGCGGTTCCTTTAATTAAATCAGAATCTCCTATAGTGGGAACAGGAATGGAAATGAAGGCTGCTATAGATTCAGGAGCAGTAGTTATTTCTTCTGATAATGGGGAAATAGTAAAAGTAAATCCCGATGAAATTGTTATTTTAAATGAAACTAAAAAAATCGTTAAGTATCCGCTTTTAAAATTTAAACGTTCTAATGCCGGCACATGTGTAAATCAAAGACCAATTATTAAGAAAGGCCAAAAAATTTTTAAAGGAAATGTAATTGCAGATGGAACCTGCAGCGTTAATGGAGAATTAGCTTTAGGAAGAAATGTTTTAGCGGCTTTTATGGCTTGGGAAGGATATAATTTTGAAGATGCTATTTTAATCAGCAAGGAATTAGTGGTGGATGATGTTTATACTTCTATACATATCGAAGAATACGATTGTGAAGCTCGAGATACTAAATTAGGGCAGGAAGAGATTACCCGCGATATTCCTAATATCGGCGAAGAAGTTTTAGCGAATTTAGATGAAGACGGCATTATAAGAATTGGAGCTGAAATTCAGCCTGAAGATGTTTTAGTAGGCAAAGTTACTCCTAAAGGAGAAACAGAGCTTACGGCTGAGGAACGATTACTTAGAGCAATTTTTGGAGAGAAAGCTAGAGATGTTAGAGATACATCTTTGAGGGTGCCTCATGGGGAAAAGGGGAAAGTAATCGATATTAAGATTTTTTCCAGAGAAGAGGGGGATGAGCTTCCTGCGGGAGTAAATAAATTAATAAGGGTATATATTGCTCAAAAAAGAAAAATTCTGGAAGGGGACAAGATGGCCGGACGCCATGGGAATAAAGGAGTAGTTGCTAAAATATTGCCTGTTGAAGATATGCCTTTTTTGCCAGACGGGACCCCTATTCAAATTGTGCTTAATCCTTTGGGAGTTCCTTCAAGAATGAATATTGGCCAGATTTTAGAAACCCATTTAGGATTAGCGTTTAAAGAATTGGGGATTAAAGCGGAAACACCTGTTTTTGATGGAGCTACCGAAAAAGAAGTGAAATTTTTCTTAAAAGAAGCTGTTCTATTCAATAAATTAAAAGATGTCGGACTTAAATTAAATTATGATGAAGTTAATTATTTAGTGAATGAAAAAGATTTAGTAACGCGTTTAAGAGAATTTCTTAAAGAAAAAAATATTAATTTAGAAGAAAGTTTAGAAGAATTTATTAAAAAAAGAAAATGGGAAGAAAATTTAAAAGAAATTTTAAATTCTAAAAAAAATAAATTTAATCAGATCGAAATAGATAAAATTAAAAATCCGCTTTCTCTCGAAGATCGATTAAAATTAGTTATCTCTAATAGAAGTATTAAGTATTCAGAGGATGAATTTAAGAATTTAATAAAAATTATTAAGGATTTCGATTTTTATCCAAGTAACGGAAAAAGTTTTTTATATGATGGCAGGACGGGCGAATCTTTTGATAATATTATAACTGTAGGTTATATTTATATGATGAAATTAGCTCATTTAGTAGAAGATAAAATTCATGCTCGATCTACGGGTCCGTATTCTTTAATTACTCAACAGCCATTAGGAGGAAAAGCTCAATTTGGAGGTCAACGTTTCGGAGAAATGGAAGTTTGGGCATTGGAAGCCTATGGCGCGGCTTATACTTTACAGGAACTTTTAACCGTTAAATCCGATGACATAGTCGGAAGGGTAAAGACTTATGAAGCGATGGTTAAAGGAGAAAATATTTTAGAACCGGGTGTTCCTGAATCTTTTAAAGTTTTAATTAAAGAATTACAAAGTTTAAGTCTGGATATAAAAATTCTTTCTGAAGATTTTAAAGAAGTAGAAATTAAAACAGGGGATGAAGACGTTAAAAATACCGCTAAAGATTTAGGTATTGACATAGGAAAAGAAACCCTGAAAGTATAAGTATAGTATTTAGTATATAGTATTTGGTTTTAATGATAGTAAAAGTTAAAGAATTCTAAATACTAGATAGAGAGGAGTATGAGATGGTTGATGTAAATAATTTTGAAGTTATAAAAATCGGATTAGCTTCTCCAAATAAGATTTACGAATTATCTTTTGGCGAGGTTAAGAAACCGGAAACCATTAATTATCGCACTTTAAAACCTGAAAGAGACGGGCTTTTTTGCGAAAAAATTTTTGGACCAATAAAAGATTGGGAATGCCATTGCGGGAAGTATAAAAGAATCCGCTTTAAAGGAATTATTTGCGATAAATGCGGAGTAGAAGTTACCCGTTCTAAAGTAAGAAGAGAAAGAATGGGACATATAGAGTTAGCTACTCCGGTTTCCCATATATGGTATTTAAAAGGGATACCAAGCAGAATTGGAATTTTACTGGATATTTCTCCTCGAAATTTAGAAAAAGTTATTTATTTTGCCGGTTATTTGGTAATTGACCCCGGAGATACATCTCTAATGAAGAAGCAGCTTTTAAGCGAGATAGAATATAGAGATTTTCGCGAAAAATATGGAAGCAATTTCAAAGCTTTAATTGGAGCAGAAGCAATTAAAGAACTCTTAAAAGAAATTAATATTGAAAAATCTTATCAAGAATTAAGGAAAGATATTAAAACTCTTATCGGCCAAAAAAGAAGTAAAGCCATAAAAAAATTAGAAATAGTTGAAGCGTTCCGTAAGTCAGGCAATAAGCCTGAACATATGATTTTAACATTGCTCCCTGTAATTCCTCCGGAGCTTAGGCCGATGGTGCAATTAGATGGAGGAAGATTTGCCACTTCTGATTTAAATGATCTTTACCGCAGAGTAATTAATCGCAATAACCGTCTGAGGCGCCTTTTAGATTTAGGAGCTCCTGAGATTATTATTAGAAATGAAAAAAGAATGCTTCAAGAAGCTGTAGATGCTTTAATAGATAATGGAAAAAGAGGAAGACCGGTTACCGGACCAAATAATCGTCCTTTAAAATCTTTATCAGATATGTTAAAGGGTAAACAAGGGAGATTTCGCCAGAATTTATTAGGGAAAAGAGTTGATTATTCCGGTCGATCGGTAATAGTTGTAGGACCTTATTTAAAACTTCATCAATGTGGAATTCCTAAAGAAATGGCTTTAGAACTTTTTAAACCTTTAGTAATGAAAAATCTTGTAGATAGGGGTTTAGTGCATAATATTAAAAGCGCTAAGAAAATGGTGGAAAGATTAAGAATAGAAGTTTGGGATGTATTAGAAGAAATGATTAAAGATCATCCTGTTTTGCTTAATCGCGCTCCCACATTGCATCGTTTAGGTATTCAAGCCTTTGAACCGGTATTGGTAGAAGGTAAAGCCATTCATATTCATCCTTTAGTTTGCGCGCCATCTAATGCTGATTTTGATGGCGATCAAATGGCGGTCCATCTTCCTCTTTCAGCTTCCGCTCAAGCTGAAGCTAGAATTTTAATGCTTTCCACTAATAATATTTTACAGCCTTCTTACGGCACTCCGGCAATTGTTCCAACGCAGGATATGGTTTTAGGATGTTATTATCTTACGATTGATAAAATTGGCGCTAAAGGCGAAGGGATGTTTTTTTCCGACCCTGATGAAGCGATATTGGCTTATCATTATGGATATATAAGTTTGCAGGCTTTAATCAGAGTTAAATTAAAAGGAGAATTTATACAAACTACGGTAGGAAGGCTGATTTTTAATCAAGCCATTCCAGAAGAAATGCCTTTTATTAATAAGACTATTGATAAAAATACTATGGTTAAATTAGTAGATAAATACTATCGTTTATATAGCAATAGTAAAACTGCTCTAATGTTAGATAATATTAAAGAATTAGGTTTTAAATTTGCTACTCGTTCCGGCACTACAATTGGCGTAGATGACATTGAAGTTCCTCCCGAGAAAGAAGATATTTTAAGAGCCGCCGATGAAGAGGAAGAATTAATCGAAAAACAACATTTTAAAGGTTTAACTACGGAGAATGAAAAATATAACCGCGTTAAAGATCTTTGGTTAAAAGCTACAGAAAAAGTATCTGCGGCAATGATTAAACATTTAGATAGATTAAATCCTATTTATATGATGGCTACTTCAGGCGCTAGAGGTAATGTAGCTCAAGTAAAGCAAATTGCAGGTATGCGCGGATTAATGGCTGACCCTTCCGGCAAAATTATACCTTTGCCGATTAAATCTAATTTAAGAGAAGGATTATCAGTCTTAGAATTTTTTATTTCTACTCACGGCGCTCGCAAAGGATTAGCTGATACAGCTTTACGAACCGCTGATTCAGGTTATTTAACCCGCCGTTTAGTGGATGTTTCTCAAGATGTTATTATCAGAGAAGATGATTGTAAGTGCGCAGATTATATTGAAATTGAAGCAATTATGGAAGGGACAGATATTATTGTTCCTTTAGAAGAACGGATTATTGGCAGAATTACCGCTTTAGATATTAAAGATTCTAAAACTAAAAAAGTAATTCTTAAAAAAGGAATAGAAATTACTGATGAGGGGGCCCAGGAAATTATTAAGAATGGAATAACTTCTGTTCCTATTCGAAGCGTTTTAACCTGTAAAGCCCGTTATGGAGTTTGTTCTATTTGTTATGGAAGAAATTTAGCTACGGGAAAATTAGTAGAAATTGGAGAAACGGTAGGAATTATTGCCGCTCAATCTATTGGTGAACCTGGAACACAGCTTACTTTAAGGACTTTTCATACTGGAGGAGTAGCTACGGAAGATATTATTTCCGGTTTGCCTAGAGTGGAAGAACTTTTTGAAGCTCGGAAACCTAAAGGCTGCGCTACAATTTCAGAAATTGACGGCATTGTGCAAATTATGGAAGAAAAAGGGCAAATAAAAATATTAATTAAAGGCACCGGCAAAGAAGAAAAGATTTATTTTTTACCATTTTCCGCTCGTTTAAAAGTAAAGCCCGGGGAACATATTGAAGCAGGCACTCAACTTTCAGAAGGTTCTTTAAACCCTCATGATATTTTAAAAATTAAAGGTATAAACGAAGTTCAAAGATATCTAGTAAGTGAAGTTCAAAGGGTTTACCGCTCTCAAGGAGTAGATATTAATGATAAGCATATTGAAGTAATTACTCGCCAGCTGCTCAGAAAAGTAAGAATTGATGAAGGCGGTGATACTGAACTTCTTCCGGGAAGTTTAGTAAATTTAATAGTTTTTAATGAAGAAAATGAAAAAATCTCTAAATCAAGGAAAAAACCCGCCATAGGCAAGCAGGTTTTATTAGGAATAACGAAAGCTTCTTTAGCTACAGATTCTTTTTTATCGGCAGCTTCTTTTCAGGAAACAACCAGAATTTTAACTGAAGCAGCCTTAATGGGGAAAATTGACCCTTTAATGGGACTTAAAGAAAATGTGATTATTGGAAAATTGATTCCCGCTGGAACAGGAATGTCCAGATATCGAAATATTGATGTAGAAGCTTTAGAAGAAGAAAATGAATCTTTAACTAAAGAAGAATAAATAGTAAATAAGTAAATAATTGCTTATTTTTAGTTATAGTTTTGTTTTTTGGATTAAATTTTAAACAGGATTTAATAATCTTTATAGAGAAATTAAATTTTTTATAAAGATTATTTTATTTTTAAAGAAAAAAAAAAAAAAAAAGTTAATCCTATGTTTTTAGCTTTTGCAACAATTTTGCTTTTTTTA
>JACPDS010000107.1:2726-5941 GCA_016183885.1 Armatimonadota bacterium | reverse complement strand
GCTTTCTTTTTTCCCAATATTAACGCAGTCGCGATATGTTTTGCTATGAATATTTTTACATTCATGCATCAGACACTTCGATACCTGACTGGAAAGCAGTTTAAATAATTTATTTATTTGGCGGGCAAAATAAATATTAAGATTTTTAAAATCCAATTCTTGTTCTCCAAAATATCCCGGATAAATTAAGATTTCCATAAGTTCAATAATTTCGATTAAAGACTCCCATGAAGGGATTATGGGAGAGCCGATATGATCGGGAGAATTTTTTTTATTCAAGCTTTTAATTAAATCTTTAACTATCTCGGGAAGAACATTTTTAAATTCATTCTGTCTAAAAGATCCCTTTGGCGTTTTTTCTGTCATAAAATTACCTCAAAGCCCATCGTCTCCGGCCATATGCGCTGTTTTGACATATCGTCAAGTTTGGCCGGCTATTTTCTTTTATTTTGATTAATTTTTATAATTTCCTTTAAAATAAAAAAACTCACTTAGCCTGTTTTAAAATTAAAGGGTAAAAATAACTTTTTAACGAAAAAAGCATAAATTTTCTTGCAAAGGACTTTTTTAAAATGATTCTAAATTCAAAAAAAATCATTTTAATTATCCTGGACGGCTGGGGTATTGCCCCTCCGTCTTCGGGCAATGCCATTACATTGGCAAAAACCCCTTATTATGATTATCTCATAAATAATTTTGCCAGTACTATTCTAGAAGCTTCCGGATTATCCGTGGGACTTCCGAGGGGACAAATGGGAAATTCCGAAGTAGGACATTTAAATATTGGGGCAGGGCGTTTGGTTTATCAGGATATTACCAGAATTGACCAATCCATTTTAAAGGGAGATTTTTTCTCTAATCCAGCTTTAATTTCTATGCTTAATTTTGTAAAAGAAAAAAATAGCTCCCTCCATCTTTTAGGCTTAATGTCCGATGGCGGAGTGCATAGCTCCATGGAACATCTTAAAGCTCTGATTAAATTGGCATCTCAACATAATATTCAAAGATTGTTTTTGCATGCCTTCTTAGACGGAAGAGATACTCCTCCTCGATGCGCTTTGAAATATATTGAAGAAATAGAAGCTTATATGCGGGAACTTAATTTGGGCGTTATCGCCACTATGGCGGGAAGATATTATGCTATGGATCGGGATAACCGCTGGGACAGAGTAGAAAAAGCTTATCGAGCAATTGTCCTGGGAGAAGGAGAGATGGCTGCCAATGCCAAAGAGGCTCTTTTAAATTCTTATAACTTTAAAAATAGCGGGGATGAATTTGTTCTTCCTTCGATAATTAACGGAGTTTCTGGAAAAATTCAAAATAATGACGGAGTAATCTTTTTTAATTTTCGTCCCGACAGGGGAAGAGAATTAACTTCGAGTTTAATCTTAAAAAATTTTACAGACTTTAAAAGAGGTTTCGTCCCTCAAATTAAAATGCTTACTTTAACTCAATATCAAGAAAATTTGCCGGTAGAGATACCTTACCGTCCCGAATTAGTGAAAAAAACATTGGGGGAAATAATCGCTCAAATGAATTTTCATCAATTAAGAATTGCCGAAACAGAAAAATATCCCCATGTTACTTATTTTTTTAATGGAGGGGACGAAAAAAATTTCCCGCGCGAAGAGCGCATCATGATTCCCTCTCCTAAAGTTTCCACTTATGACTTAAAGCCGGAAATGAGCGCTTATGAAGTTACTCAAAAAGTAATTAACGAAATTAAACAAAATAAATATAGTTTAATCGTGCTTAATTTTGCCAATCCCGATATGGTTGGTCATACGGGCGTATTAAATGCCGCCGTTAAAGCCGTAGAAACAATTGATTCTTGTCTTGAGAAAGTTTTAAAGGAAGCTAAAAATTTTGGCTTTCTTCCCATAATTACCGCCGATCATGGAAATGTCGAAGAAATGATTGATTATAAAAATAACCAGCCTCATACCGCCCATACCACCAACCCGGTTCCTTTTATTTTGATTGGTGAAAAAAAATATACTTTGCGTCCCAACGGCATTTTAGCTGATATTGCTCCAACAATTTTAGAATTAATGCGGATCCCGAAACCCTCTCTTATGCAGGGACAATCATTATTAAATTAATCGGCCCCATAAATCAATCCCCGCACTATATCTAAAGTTATAATTCTACCGTCTTTAAAGACTTCCATAGCATCCGGGACGCCAAAAACAGCTCCAAGATTATATTTTTCAATTAAGGAAATTTGAGATGATGTTTCCTGGGCTTGAATGACTGCTCCTTTTATTTTAGACATAATTGCTTCTAATTTTTTATCTAAATAAGGGATCACTAAAATATCTCCTTCTTCTACTTGAGAATATAAATTTTCAAAATTTTTTAAAATACATGTTCTTCCGCTAATAATAGATTTTTCCCCGGCTCCCATTCCTCTTAAAAAAATATGCCCTACAACATGCAATTTAATCATATTGGTGCTTCCCGGAACGCCGGGCGGAATGCCGGCGGTAATTACCATCAAATCTCCCGGCTTGATCAAATTTTCTTTTTGAATTTTTTGGACTGTTTTTTTAATTAATTCATCGGAATTTTCTGCCCGGGGAGCTAAAAATGAATAAACTCCCCAAGAAAGATTGAGCTGTCTTTGCACGTCTTCTGAATTAACCGCCGCCAATATAATCGCTCTGGGCTTATAGCGGGAAATTTTTTTAGCCGTTCTGCCGGAAGAAGTAAAGGTTAAAATCGCATTCGCATTTGATATTTCTGAAATTTCACATGTGGCAAGGCTAATTGCCTCGGAAACATTTTTATTAGAAACTTTTTGGGTTAAAATCTTCTCGTAGTTTAAAGTTTTTTCCGTAATAAGAGCGGTTTTATGCATTATTTTTACTGTTTCTAGCGGATATTTGCCTTTAGCGGTTTCTCCTGAAAGCATTAGCGCATCCGTTCCGTCAATAATGGCATTAGCTATATCCGCAACTTCCGCGCGGGTGGGGCGAAAATTATTTATCATTGACTCTAACATCTGGGTAGCGGTAATTACAGGTTTAGAATAAAAATTACAGCGCTTAATAATTTCCTTTTGCCAAAAAGGAACTTCTTCAAGCGAAAGCTCTATACCCAGATCGCCTCTTGCAACCATTATGGCATCAGAAATTTGAATAATTTCATCAATATTTTTTATAGCCTCATGTTTTTCTATTTTGGAAATTATGGAAATTTTACTATTTTTTTTA
>JACPDS010000107.1:0-2694 GCA_016183885.1 Armatimonadota bacterium | reverse complement strand
CTCCTTTGTGGGGAAATAAATCTCCTCCAATAATTACTTTAGCGTATATCTCCTCTTCTTTTATTTTTATAATTTCTAATTCTATTAAGCCATCGTCAATTAATATTTTATTGCCGATTTTTAAATCGGAAATAATAGATGGGGGATGAATTGAAACCATATTTTCATCCCCTAAAATCTCTTGGGTTTTTAAAATAAAAATATTTCCGGCTATAAGCTTGGCTTGAGAATTTTTTAAATCTCCTATGCGAACTTTGGGGCCGCAAAGGTCCTGAATTACCGCAATAGGTTTATTTAAAGCATGGGATATTTTTCTTAACTCTTCTAATACTTTTAAATGCTCGCTATGCGTCCCATGAGAAAAATTAAGCCTGGCCGCATCCATTCCCGCCAAAATCAAATCTTTCAAGGTTTGGCTATTACTGCTTGACGGGCCGATCGTGCAAATAATTTTAGTCTTTCTCATAATTTTTACGCCAGCTCTTCTTTTAAGCGCAAGAAATTTTGGCGAATCTCGCCCAATTCATAACCCAAAGACTGAATAAAGCCTATTTGAGCTTTTATTTCATCAAGACTATGTTTTTTTATCAAATTAAGCAAATAATTTATCGCTTCATAAAATTCATTCATTTTAAACCGGGCTTGGGCAATATTGTCTTTAACCTGGGGCGGAAGTTCCCGTTTAACTCCCGCAAGGCCTTCCAGCTGACGAATTACTTTATTATTTAAGGCTTGAAAACTCTCTAAAAAAACAATAACTTCTTCGGAGCCGACTTTTTCTTCTAAAAATCCTAAAACTAATTCTCTTAATTTATTAATATTGCTATAATCTTCTAAAAATTCCAATCCGCCCTGACCTTCAATTTCAACATATTCCGTAACTTCTTTAAAAACTCTTGGCAGGGGAGCATTACAATTTCCGCAAAATTTGTTATCTTTATGGTTTTTTGCTCCGCATTTAATACATATTATTTTATTAGCCGATTCAATCTCGCTTAAAGCATCTTGATAGGCTTTATTCATTGTTTCATATATATCATAAAGTTTGGTATCGGCTAAATATGCCATTTCAATGCCCTGATCTAAATATGCGGGATTATTCTCTGTAAAATAAGCTTTTATTTTAAAAATTGCCCCTTGATATTCCCGAACCGATTCTTGAAGCTCGCTCCAAAGTTTTTTGGAATTAGAATCTAAAAAAATGGTTTCCTCAACATTTAATCCGGCTAAATTTTTTAAATCTTCTAAGACCATCTCAAGGGATTCTTTTAGAGCTTCGGCCATGGAAGAATCCTGCTTAAAAATTTCCACCGCTTCTTTAATTACTTTAAACCGCAAAGAGGGTTGGCTGGTCATTATAAAAAAACTCCTTATATCGGCTAAGCGCTAAAATTAATTCTTTTTATTTTTTTAAAATCCCGGAGGCTTACCAAATTTATATCTTCCAATGCGCCCTGAATATTTAAATGACCTATTTTATAGGAAAGCTTTTGAAGAGAAATTTTTAAAATTTCCAGTTTTTTATCTATAAAGCGGGCAATTTTTTCATTTTGAGTCAAAATTTTTCCAGAAATTACATTGTTAATAATCTTTAACTTAAAATAAATTTTTTTTAATTTTGGGGTTTTTACTATAAATTCGAGCTCAAAATTGCCGGGATCGATTAATTTATTTTCTGAATCGCTTCTAAAGTTAATTTTAAATTCGCTCATCCCGATTTCATCTCTTAAATTAAATGGAATTTGAAAGTAATAAAATAAGATATCTTCTTTAAGTTTAGCTTGATTTAAAAGGGCTTGAGCGGAAATATTTTGTTCGATTTGTCCAAATAAATTTAAGACTTTTGTTAAAACCTGCCGCTCGGTTTCTCCTTGAATAAATTTAAGCGAATCTTTTAAATTTTGAAATAGATCTTTTAAAGATGCTTCTTGTTGAAATTTTTCAATTCCAACCATGCGGGTGATTTTAAATAAAGTTTCTAAAACTTTTTGCCGCATCTCCGGGTTAAAATTTAAAATTAAAGACCCTAAAAGAGTAGGAATTTGAGAAAATAAGTTAAAAGCTTTTGGGTTAGAAATATTTGCCGATAAAAATTCATTTAAAACTGTTTTAAGTTCTTGAAATTGCTTTCCGATTTGAGGATTATTTTCAAAAAAATTGGCTAACGCATTTATATTTTTGGGATTTACCGGCAAAGCGCCTTGTTTTAAAAAGCCGGCTGATTCAAATTGATATTTAGATGGTTCCGGATGAGCAAAAGAAGAAAGAGCAATTTTTAATTCCATAATATTTTCATGAGAAATTGGAATTTGGTGTTCGGCTAAAATTCGCGCTAAGGCTAAGTTTTCTTTGGTGACGGGCAATCTTAAAAGGGTTAAGGTGCTCGAAAGATCTTGGGGCGTAATTTCATTGGCGGGCACACGGCTGTCGCTGCAGCCGATCCATAAATACTCGGGCGCCTGGCCTAATGATAGTTTTTTAAAGTACTCTGGGTCGTGAAAGGTTTTTGACTTAGAAAACAGTTTGTTTCCTTCTATTAGTTTGATGTAGGTTTTTTTCATTTTCTGTTTTTGTAAATGTTGTTGCTGATTGATCTTTTTAATTTTAATGTCCGTCGTCTAAAATTACCTCCGGAATATTTATTGTTTCCACGGTAATGTTTTTTGTAGCTGCATTATAAGTTTTGAAATCCTG
>JACPDS010000101.1:4426-15723 GCA_016183885.1 Armatimonadota bacterium | reverse complement strand
ACAACAGGTAATTATCGTATATTATATAGAATTTCCGACAAAGACAAAATTATTTTTATTTATCGTATAAAACACCGTAAAGATGCGTATGAATAAATTGTAAATATTTGTTATACTAAGAGAATAATCAAAGATATATTAAGGGGATGTCCAAAAACATAACTTGGTCGCCTCAATCGATATCCCGCCGACGGCAGGGCTGGCTTAAGCGGGCTCAATAAATTGAGCCCCTACAACCCTACAGATTGAACTCCTGAAAATACAAATTAAGCTCCTGCCCTCCTTTTTTTGGATAACCCCCTACAAATCATTGCAAAATTTCTCATTTGGCGACAGCCTCATCAGGTATGATTGCAGCTTGGTATAATAATTTTAAAACGAGATAGGACTTAATAAGAAGAGCTGGCGGTAAAATTAAAATCTTCAATTAATAAAGCCGGGGCAACACAACATTCAGAAAAATAACTCCCGGAAGATATAGCTTTTACTTTTTTTAAAGATTCCTTAATACTTTGGTTAAATCTTAAATTCTTTAAACTAGCCTTGATTTTTCCTTTTTCAATTAAAAAAGTTCCATCCCGAGTCATTCCGGTAAAAATAGTTTTCTTTTGATCTACTACTCTGGTATACCAGAATCTTGTAATTAAGATTCCTTTAGATAATTGAGAAATTAAATTTTTTGTTTTTCCTTCTTTTAAAATTAAATTATAAGGGAAAGGTCCGTAAATTCTTTCTTGCGGGAATGGAGCGGAAGATGTATTTTTTAATTTTAATTTATACGCGTAATAAGAATCTGCGGCTATATTTTTGGCTATTCCATTTTGAATTAAAGCAAATTTTTTCTTAGGACTGCCTTCAAAATCAAAGGGCATTCCTAAAATAGTTTTTGGATGCGCGGGATCATCTAAAATAGTGATATTTTCTCCTAAAATTTTTTTATTTATTTTGTTAGTCATAAAACTGCTTTTCTCTTCAAAACTTTTAGACGAAAAGCCCATTTCTGATAAAATGGAAAGCATATTAGCTACTGCCGGAGGTTCTAAAATTACCGGATATTTTCCCGGTTTTATTTTTTCAGAATTTTTGCCTCTGAGAGCTTTTTCCACAGCTTGGCAAGTTAATTTTTCAAAATTTAAGTCTTGTAATTTATTGGAAGAATTTTGAGCAAAACCTGAGGAAAAATCATTATAAGCGGTTATAGAAAACTCTATAAAAGTTAAAGGATGATAAACTTTTATTCCATTTGAATTTATTATTCCGATTTTCCATGAATTTAAAGATAAAAGGCCGGCTCCGATAAGATTTTCTTTTTTGACCGTATGAATAATTTTTTTTACAATCTTGGTTTTTTCGCTAAAAGAAAGTTTTTTTATCTCTTCATCAAAATTTTTTACCTTTAAATAGTTTTTAGGAACGGGAAATGAATAAAAATAAGGGTCGGGGGATTGATTTTTGGCGATTTGAAAAGCTCCTTTAGCAAGATTTTTTAAAGATTCCAAATCAAGTTGATTGCAGGCTGCGCTTCCGATTCTTTTGTCTAAAGCTAATCTTAAAAATATTTGCTGATCTTTCTGGGCGATGTTTTGATGTATATAGTTATTGGCAAAACGAATATTATGAGATTCAGTGCTTATAAATACTATTTCGCTTTGAGTTGCCCCTTTAGTTAATTTTAATATTCTTTCTCCGATATTAAAAATTTGTTCTTTATGATTATTCTGCATAACTTTATTTTTTATATCCTGCGCCTATTTGGATATTTTTAAATCGAGCCGGGCTGCATCCTTGAGCGGTATGCATTACCTGCATAGGCTGACCTTTTCCGCAGTTTGGAGTTCCCCAGATGCGAAAAGAATTTTTATCGCTAATAGCATCGCAGGAATTCCAAAAATCCAAGGTATTCCCCGTATAAGTGGCATTCTTAATTAAATTTCCCTTTTTTCCGTTTTTTATTTCCCAGGCAATTTCTGTGCCAAATTGAAAATTTATTCTCATATCGTCAATACTCCAGCTGCGATTAGTTTCCATATAAATTCCTTCTTTTGTGTCAGCGAATAAATCTTCTAAAGGAATATTTCCGGGAAGTAAATTGATGTTAGTCATTCTTACCAAAGGGATATTCCACCACCCATCCGCGCGTGTCGCTCCGGAACTGGCTTGATTTAAAATGGGAGCTGTTTCTCGGGAAGTTAAATATCCTGTAAAAATACCATTTTTTATTAAATTTATTTTTTGCGACGGGACTCCTTAATCATCATACCCAAAAGTTCCTAATCCTCCCGGATAAGTAGCGTCGGCCGTAATGTTTATTATAGGAGACCCATATTTTAATTTTCCTAATTTATCTAAAGTTAAAAAGCTTCTTCCGGCGTAATTAGCTTCGCTTCCTAATACTCGATCTAATTCGCTGGGATGACCGCAAGATTCATGTATTTGCAAAGAAAGCTGGCTTCCTCCTAAAATTAGATCGGTAATTTTTTGGGGGCATTGTTTAGCTCTAAGTAAATTATTAGCTTCTTCAGCTGTATTTTGGGAATTTTCTTCTAATTTAAAATTTAAAATTTCTTCATATCCCCCGGATAAAAAATCTCCTCTAAAAGAGCTTGGGTATGATCTTATTTGAACTTCATTTTCTGATACAGCTTGAGCTTTGATTCCTCCGCCGGAATGAAAAATTTCTTGAGTGATATAAGTTCCTTCTGAATTAGCAAAAATTTTATCATAATGCCAGAAATTCATAAAAGATTCAATAGTTTTAATATTTTTTACTTTTTTCATATTTTTTTGAGCGGCAAAAAGTAATTTTAATTTTTCTTCTAAAGGCACAAGGAAAGGATTAATTTTTAGAGGAGTTTTGTAATCTTCCTGTATAGAAGTTAGGGGAGATAAAATGATGCCTTTAGATTTTATTTTAGCGGAATTTTTAGCTATTTTTACCGCAAAACTTGCAGTTTTATCAATTTCTTTTGAATTAAGAGAATTTGTGGAAGCAAATCCCCAAAAACCATTAACTATAACCCTTATTCCTATTCCTTGACTTTCTTTTTTTTCAAGATCGCTCTTAAAATTTTTAAGAGTAATATTTTCTTCTTTTAATTTTAAAAAATTAACTTCAACGAAATTTGCGCCTTTAAAGGCGGCTGTGTCCAAAGCTTTTTTGATTAATTCTTTCATGTTTACACTTGAGATAGCATAAAAAAAATCTCAAGCTGTCAGCTTCCACACTTTTTTTATTTTATCCGTTGTTAATTGAGTTTTCTCGTTTAACTTTTCTCGGATATACCGTGAGCTCCCTGAGCTCATTTTTCGTCTGAGAAGCTTCAGCTTGAGATATTCTTTCTATTCTTATTTTAGCATAAAAAATATTTAAAGTCAAATTTTTTCTTCCTCTTCTTCGCCTTCTTCTTCTAGGGATTTTTGCGAATCATTAATCCCTTTTAATAAAATTTTGCTGGCTCGGTGAGCTATTTTTATTCCTTCGTCAATGAGAGAAAAATTATTATTTTCTAAAAATAAGTAAAATTGAGAAATTGATTCTTGAAATAAATAATAAGCTTCTTCAATTTGAGAGATTCCTTCTTTCATCCATTTTTTTTCTTCTTCAGTAAAACTGTTAAGAAGCTCTGCAATATAATTAGTTTCTTTTTTTACATTTTCAAGCTCATTGATTAAATTTTCTTGAGTATATTCTTCAGTAATAATCAGAGCTTTTATTTCTTCTAATTTAGTAAGAAAAATACAATCTGAAGATTTTACAATTTCTTCAACATCAGTGCTTTCATCTAAAACAATATTTAATTCTGACTCTATTTCTTCCCCTCTATAAAGTTGGGGCAGTACCACTGCGCAGCGAAAACAAGTAATTCTAGATGAATCATTAAATTCACCGCATTTTGGACATTGCAAAACTAATTATCCTGCCTTTTTATTTTTTTACTTTTAAATAAAATTCTATTTAATTATTTGAAATACCTTTTTAATTTTTAAGCAGGATTTTTATTTAAAAAGATGAAATTTTTCTACATTATTCTATGATAATGACAGAGAATTTTTCACCTAAATTAATTTTAGAAGCAATTTTATTTGCTTCTTCTAAATCTTTATCTTTAAAGGAATTAGAAGATATTACTAAATTAGATGCCGTTTTAATTCTTTCTTCTTTAGAAGAATTAAAGAATGATTTAAAAGAAAGAGGAATACAATTAATTGAAATAGCGCAAGGATATCAACTGGTTGCTAATTCAATTTTTGCTCCTTATATTGAAAAGCTTTATAAAAATATTCACTATCAAAATTTTTCTAAAGCTGCTTTAGAAACTTTAGCTATTATTGCTTATAAACAACCTATTACCCGAGCCCAGATTGAAGATTTAAGAGGAGTAAATGTAGATAAAATTATAAATAATTTATTAGAAAAAAAGTTAATTAAAGAAGCAGGGAAAGCCCAAATAATTGGGAAACCAACTTTATATGGGACAACTTCCGAATTTTTAAGATATTTTGCATTAAATAGTTTAAATGATTTGCCGGCGATGGGGCAATTAGAAGGAGATAATCAAATTGCTTAATAAGTTTAGCATGATTACCTTAGGTTGTTCTAAGAATTTAGCTGATTCACAAAAAATTTTAAATCTAATCCAGATGAATGGATTAACTATAACTTCTCCCGAAGATGCGGAAGTTATTTTGGTTAATACTTGCGCTTTTATTAAAGAGGCTAAGAAAGAATCTATAGAAGCGATTTTAAAGATTGCTCAATATAAAAAAAATAAATGCAAAGCTTTAGTTGTTTTAGGATGTTTATCTCAAAGATATGCCGGAACTATTCAAAAGGAAATTCCAGAAGTAGATTTTTGGGCAGGCTGCGGAGATAAAAAAGAAAATTTTGAAAATATTTTAAATTATTTAAAATTTAATTTTAAGTTAAAATTAAAAGAGAAAACTTATTTTAAGGAAATCTTGTTAACTCCTCAACATTGGGCTTATTTAAAAATTGCCGAAGGCTGTAATTATACGTGCAGCTTTTGTATTATTCCTAAACTTAGAGGAAAATATCGCAGTATTCCCAAAGATAAATTAATTAATGAGGCTAAGAGATTAGTAGCTTCCGGCGTAAAGGAGATTAATTTAGTTGCTCAAGATACTGCTAGTTATGGAATAGATTTATATCATAGGAGGGCTTTAAATGAATTATTAAATAATTTATGTAAAATTAAAGAATTAAGATGGATTAGAATTTTATATATTTATCCGTCATCAATTAATGATGAACTTTTAGAAACTATCAATAAACAAGAAAAAATCTGCAAATATTTAGATATGCCTTTACAGCATATAAGTTCTAAAATTTTAACTAAAATGAGGCGTTTAAGCGAGCCATTAAAGATAAAAAAGTTAATTGATAAAATTAGAAGAAAAATTAAAGAAGTGGTTTTAAGGACTACTTTTATAGCAGGTTTTCCCGGAGAAAACGATTTAGATTTTAAACTGATGCTGAATTTTATAGAAGAAACTAAGTTCGAACATTTAGGAGCATTTATTTATTCCAATGAAGAAGGAACAGAAGCCTTTAATATTAAAGAACAAATCCCGGAAAAAATAAAAAAAGATCGTTATAAGAAATTAATGGAATTACAACAACGAATTTCCTATCAAGTAAATTCTTCTTTAATTAATAAAGAATTGGAAATTTTGACCGAAGAGAATTTAAAACAAGGAACGCTGGGGAGAACTTACCGCGATGCTCCTGAAGTTGATGGATTAGTTTATTTGCCGAATTGTCATATTCCGCCAGGAAACTTTGTTAGGGTGAAAATTATTAAATCTAAGATATATGATTTAATTGGTCGTTTGGCGGCTTAATAAACTAACGTAGTAATTTTTTAAAAAAAGAAAGGGGGATAAATAAATTTGAGATTTGAAATTTATAATCTATAAATTCTGAGTTTAACTTTAACACTAAGGAGGATAAAATGAAAGTGGCTCAAAAAGAAGAATCAAAAATTTCAAATAATATTTGGGAAGTAGCTTTAGAACAATTAAGTTTAGTAGCCAAAAAGATGAACTTAGATAAGAATATTCATGAAATATTAAAGAGTCCTAAGAGAATTCTAGAAGTTTCTTTCCCTGTAAAAATGGATAATGGAACGATAAAGGTTTTTACCGGATATCGCGTTCAACATAACACTGCTCGCGGTCCTGCCAAAGGAGGAATTAGATATCATCCCGATGTTACTTTAGACGAAGTAAAAGCTTTAGCAATGTGGATGACGTGGAAATGCGCTGTGGTAGCGATTCCTTATGGAGGAGCTAAAGGCGGAGTAATTTGTAATCCTAAAGAAATGTCTTTAGGCGAATTAGAAAGACTTACCCGTCGTTATGCCTCAGAAATCAGTATTATCATCGGCCCTGAGAGAGATATTCCCGCTCCCGATGTTTATACTAATCCCCAAGTAATGGCTTGGATTATGGATACTTATAGCATGAATAAAGGATATTCAGTGCCCGGAGTTGTAACCGGCAAACCAATTAGTATTGGAGGTTCGGAAGGCAGAAATGAAGCTACAGCTCGAGGATGCGTCTATATTATTGAAGAAGCGGTTAAAAATTTAAAGATAAGTTTAAAAGGCGTCAAAGCCGTAGTTCAAGGCTTTGGGAATGCCGGTTCTATTGCCGCTGATTTATTAGAAAAAGAAGGCTGCAGGGTAATTGCTGTAAGTGATTCTAAAGGCGGAATATATGATGAAAATGGACTTGATATTTCTAAACTTTTAAATTATAAAAAAGAAACCGGAACAGTGGCAGGCTATAATCAATCCAAGAAAATTACTAATGAAGAGCTTTTAGAATTGCCATGCGATATTTTAGTTCCCGCGGCTTTAGAAAATGTAATTACAAAGAAGAATGCCAATCATATTAAAGCGAAGATTATCGCTGAAGCGGCTAACGGTCCTACTACTCCGGAAGCAGATGAAATGTTATTTAAGAATAAAGTTATGATTTTGCCGGATATTTTAGCCAATGCCGGCGGAGTAACTGTATCTTATTTTGAATGGATTCAAGATCTTCAAGCAAATTTTTGGAATGAAGAACAAGTAAATAATAAATTAAAAGAGATTATGACCAAAGCCTTTAGGAGTGTTTTAGAAATTTCTCAAAAATATAAATGCGATATGAGAACTGCGGCTTATATTTTAGCGGTGGGAAGAGTAGCGGAAGCAATTAATCTAAGAGGAATATTTCCGTAAAATAAAATTTATAAATTTTAACATAGGGGAGATCCAAAAAGGAGGGTAGGGGCTTAATTTGTAGTCCCGATGCAACATCGGGACGCTTAAGCCAGCCCCGCCCCGTCGGCGGGGTATCGATTAAGACGACAAGTTATATTTTTGGACATCTCCTTCTATTTTAAAAAGAAAGATGCAAGAATTTTAAAAACAATGCATAGAGTTTTTATTAAAGATTTAGCTTTATATGAAGGCAAAGAAGTAAAAATTTGCGGGTGGTTATATAATAAACGTTCCAGCGGTAAAATTTTCTTTCTTATTATTAGAGACGGAACGGGAATTGTTCAAGTAATAGTTTCTAAAAATGATATATCTCCTGAAATATTTGAAGCATCAGAAAAAATTACCCAGGAATCTTCTTGTGAAATTATTGGAATAGTAAAAAAAGAGCCGCGTTCTCCGGGTGGAATTGAAATAATTTTAAAAGATTTAAAAATTATTCAAATTTCTTTAGATTATCCTATTTCTCCAAAAGAACATGGAACAGATTTTTTAATGGACCATCGTCATTTATGGCTGCGTTCTTTACGCCAGCAGGCAATTTTAAAAATTCGCTCCGAACTTATAAAAGCTTCCAGGGATTATTTTGATAAAGAAGATTATGTCTTAATAGATGCCCCTATTTTAACCCCGTCTAGTTGTGAGGATACAACTACTTTATTTAAAACTGATTATTTTGGAGAAGATGCTTATCTTAGTCAATCTGGACAATTATATAATGAAGCTGCGGCTATGGCTTTTGGTAAAGTTTATTGTTTCGGACCAACTTTTAGAGCAGAAAAATCTAAAACCCGCCGTCATTTAATGGAATTTTGGATGATTGAACCAGAGATTGCTTTTTGCCGCCTGGAAGAAAATATGCAGATTCAAGAAAATTTTATAAGTTTTATTATACAGCGAATTTTATCTAAATTGGAAAAAGAATTAATTTTTTTGGGTAGAAATTTAGAGCCTCTTAAAAAAGTTATTCCTCCTTTTCCCAGAATTTCTTATGATGAAGCTTTAGAAATTTTAAGAAAATCCGGGATAGATTTTAAATGGGGAGGAGATTTTGGAGGAGGAGATGAAACAATTTTAGCGGAAAATTTTGATAAACCGTTTTTCGTCAGCCATTTTCCCGCCATCTGCAAGGCTTTTTATATGAAACAGGATAATCTTAAGCCTGAATTAGCTTTAGCTTCTGATTTATTAGCTCCTGAAGGATATGGCGAAATTATCGGAGGGGGAGAACGAGAAGATAATTTAGAAATTTTAAAGGGAAAAATAAAAGCCCATAATTTGAATGAAGAAGCTTATAAATGGTATTTAGATTTACGTTCGTATGGTTCAGTTCCTCACTCAGGATTTGGGATGGGAATAGAAAGATGTCTTAGCTGGATTTGCGGATTAGAACATGTAAGAGAATCAATTCCTTTCCCAAGAATGCTTACTCGTCTTTATCCGTAATAGGAAAATAGAATTTATATAAACCCGACCTGGCGATACATCAGAGCGAAAGTTACAAAGTGCCGAGCCTTTAAGGGAGGGGGTTTATATTTTCAAATAAAGATTAAGTGGAATCGAATAAATATATTGTAAATATTTCTAATAACTCGAAGTGAGTATTAAATTTTTTCTTCGGGCATTTCAATACAGAAATTATCGTCTTTTTTGGTTTGGACAAAGCATTTCTTTAATCGGCACCTGGATGCAGGGAATTGCTATGAGCTGGCTGGTGTACCGGTTAACCGGTTCAGCATTTTTGCTTGGCATAGTTGGATTTGCAGGCCAGCTTCCCGCATTTATTTTAACGCCTTTTGCGGGCGTTGTTGCAGACAGGTTTAATAGACATCATATCTTGATTATAACTCAGATTCTTTCCATGATACAGGCTTTTATTTTAGCTTTATTGGTTATGACTGGAAATATTCATATCTGGTATATTATATTTTTAAGTGTATTTTTTAGTATAATTACCGCCTTTGATATACCAGCGCGCGGATCTCTTCTTGTAGAAATGGTTAGGAAAAAAGAGGATTTAGGAAATGCAATTGCTTTAAATTCCGCAATGTTTAACAGCGCGCGTTTAATTGGACCTGTAATAGCCGGCGTACTAATTGCTAATGTAGGAGAAGGTTTATGTTTTTTAATTAACGCTATAAGTTATCTTGCAGTTATTGCGGCTTTATTTTTAATGAAGATTTCTCCAAGAGAAGTAAAAATGCAAAATAAATATGTATTTCAGGATTTAAAAGATGGATTTATTTATGCATTTAGTTTTGCTCCGATTAGAATTATTATATTGTTGCTTGCGCTTGTAAGTTTGATGGGGATGCCTTATACAGTGCTTATGCCTGTTTTTGCAAAAGAAATTCTTCATGGAGGACCACATACTCTTGGTTTTCTCATGGGCGCCGCAGGTGTTGGCGCTTTGATCGGGGCTATTTATATGGCATTTTTAAAAAGTGTTTTTGGACAGGCTAAAATTATTCCTCTTGCCGCGGGAGTTTTTGGCATAGGCCTTATTCTTTTTTCTTTATCAAGATTTTTATGGATTTCTTTATTATTGATGTTATTAATAGGTTTAGGCATGATAATGCAAATGGCATCAAGCGCTACAATTTTGCAGACAATTATAGACGATGACAAGCGCGGACGTGTAATGAGCATATATGCTATGGCATTTATAGGGATAGCTCCTTTCGGCAGTTTACTTGCAGGCAGTCTTGCAGGCAAACTAGGAGCTCAGAATACTTTATTTGCAAGCGGTTGTTTGGTTATTTTAGGCGCTATTTTATTTGCTATAAAATTACCGGCATTAAGGAAAGAGATTCATCCGATTTATTTAAAAATGGGTATTATTTCTGAAGCGGCATTAGGTATTGAAACTATAGAAGAATTAAGCATGCCTCCAGAAAATTAAAGAGGATAAGAGTTTCTATATATAGAATTTATTATCGTATAAAATATAACTTTTAAAAAAGGCTGAGGTTGAAAAATGTCCGGTCATTCTAAATGGCATAATATTCGGGTAAAAAAATCTAAAGTCGATGCTCAAAAAGGGAAAATTTTTACCAAAATTGCTCGAGAAATTTCTATGGCAATTAAACAAGCAGGAAGAGATCCAGAAGTTAATTATCGTTTAAAATTAGCCATTTTAAAAGCTAAAGGGGTTAATATGCCTCAGGAAAATATTAAAAGAACCATTGAGAAAGCTCAAGGCGCGGGTGAAAGCGCGCTTTTGGAAATTATCTATGAAGGTTACGCTCCTTATGGAGTGGCAATTTTGATTGAAGCGGCTACGGATAATCGCAATCGGACCGCCGCGGAATTAAGAAATTTATTTTCTAAATATGGAGGAAATTTAGGAGAAAGCGGTTGTTTTGCATGGATGTTTGATAAAAAAGGATTAATTACCATGGGGGCTAAAAATGTTTCAGAAGAAAAAATATTAAATTTAGCTTTAGAGATAGGAGCGGAAGATTTTAAAAAAGTAGAGGATAGTTATGAAATAACTACCGCGCCTTTGAATTTTCATAAGATAAAACAAACTTTAGAAGAAAAGAAAATTAAGATTGAATCGGCTGAAGTTACTATGATAGCTAAAAATATTGCTTCTTTAGATAAAAATCAAGCCCCGGCAGTCCTAAAATTAATGGAAGTATTAGAGGATCATGACGATGTTCAAGCTATTTATGCTAATTTCGATATTCCCAGTTCAATTTTAGAGGAACTTTCTATAGAATGATTATTTTAGGGATTGATCCCGGCACAGCTGCCACCGGATATAGTTTAATTAAAAGAAATTTTAAAGAAACAGAAATTTTAAATTTTGGATGCATTAAAACAGATAAATCTTTATCTAAGGATAAGCGCTTAAAAATTATTTTTAATGAAACCTCTTCTTTAATTAAAAGATATCAGCCGGAAATTTTAGCGATTGAAACACTTTTTTTTAATAAAAATATTCGCACAGCTTTATCAGTAGGAGAAGCTAAAGGAGTAGTTCTTTTAGCGGCTAGTTTAGCCAAT
>JACPDS010000101.1:0-4399 GCA_016183885.1 Armatimonadota bacterium | reverse complement strand
TGCAAGTTAAAGAATCTTTAGTTGGATATGGAAAAGATAAAAAAAAAGAGATAAAAGAAATGGTAAGAATTTATTTTAATTTAGCGGATGAAAGATTTTCTGACGATGCGGCCGATGCTGTGGCTATAGTTTTATGTCATCTTAATTTGGAAGCGCTGGGAATATGATTGCTCATCTTAAAGGGAAAATCGATAGAATTAGTCAAAATTTTTTAGATTTAGATGTTAATGGAATAGGTTATGGAGTTTTTATGCCCGGGAGAGCTTTGAAAGATTTAAAAATTAACCAGGATATTAAACTTTTCATTTATACTTATGTTAGAGAAAATGAAATAAGTTTATATGGATTTGATAATTTGCTGGATAAGGAATTTTTTAAGAAATTAATCAGTATTTCAGGAATTGGACCTAAATTAGCTTTAGCTATTCTTTCAGTTTATGAACCGATAAATTTAGCAAAAATAATCTTAAATAAAAATTTAGATTCATTAATAAAGGTGCCCGGAGTAGGAGCAAAAACTGCTCAAAGAATTATTTTAGAACTTCAAGAAAAGATTGGGCTAATTGTTCCTCAAGATAAAATTGAAATTTCAAGTAATTCTTTTGATGAAGTTATGGAAATTTTAGTTACTTTAGGATGTAATTCCAAAGAAGCCATGGAAGTTATTAATAAAGTTAAAAAAATAAAGAATAAAGATTTAGAATTTAATGAATTAATCACTGAAAGTTTAAAAGTATTGGGAGAAAATTAATATGTATTCAAGAATTGTTTCCTCAGCTTTAAGGGAAGAAGATTTATCCTGCGCCCAAAGTTTGCGTCCTAAAAATTTGGAAGAATATTTCGGGCAAAAAAGGATAAAAAAAAATTTAAAAATATTTATTCAGTCTGCTCAAGAACGCGGCGAAACTTTAGACCATGTTTTATTATGCGGTCCTCCTGGTTTAGGGAAGACTACTTTGGCTAATATTATCGCTAATGAATTGAAAACAGGTTTTAAATCTACTTCCGGACCTGCTATTGAAAGACCAATTGATTTATTGGTAGTTTTAAAAAATTTAGAAAATAAGGAAGTGTTTTTTATTGATGAAATTCATCGTTTAAACCGCTTAATAGAAGAAATTTTATATCCCGCCATGGAAGATTTTTGTTTTGACCGAATTATTGGAAAAGGAGTAAATTTTCGAACCGCTAAAATTCCTCTTCCTTATTATACTTTAATAGGGGCTACTACTCGAGCGGGTTTGCTTTCTTCACCGCTGCGCAACCGATTTGGAATAGTTTTTCATCTGGATTTTTATGAGATAGATGATTTAAAATTAATTATAGAGCGTTCCAGCAATATTTTAGGAATTAAAGTTACACCTCAAGGAGCTTTAGAGATTGCCAAACGTTCTCGCGGGACCCCTAGAATTGCTAATCGGCTCTTAAGAAGAATAAGAGATTTTGCCCAAGTAGAATCCAAAAACTTAATTGATTTAGAAATAGCTCAAAAAGCCTTGGATGCTTTAGGGATAGACCAAGCTGGATTAGATGAATTAGATCGAAGAATCCTTGAATTTATTGTTTATAAATTCAAAGGAGGTCCCGTAGGGATTGAAAGTTTAGCAGCTTGTATAAATGAAGATTCGAATAATTTAGAAGAGATTTATGAACCTTATCTTTTACAAATGGGTTTTATTGATAAAACTCCGCGCGGTAGAGTTGCCGGCCCTAAAGTTTATGAACATTTTAATATCAAACCCTTAAAATAAATTTTTTACATTTACATATAATGTAAAAAATATTTAAGAAAAGCAGGACTTTTTTTAATTTTTAGGTAATTTAAATAAAATATAAATCAGGAATAATTTAGGTTTAATTTTAAGGAGGCTCTTTCTAAATGAAAAAAAAGAGAGGTTTAGATATTTCTTTTCAAGGAGAAACTACTTTTAAGAAAGTTTTGATTATTTATGCTCTATCTTCAATTATTCCTATTTTAGTTTTTTTTAATCTTATTTTTAATATTATGAAATACGAAATGAAATATGAAATAACCACTAATTCTTATATAGCTCTTCATTTTTATGCTGCGATTTTTATTTCTCTTATAAGTCTTTATTTTATTAGGAGGACTTTTAAACCATTTAATATTTTATTAAATAAATTAAGGGAAATGGATGCAGGCAGAAAAGAAGAGTCTGTTGAAAGCGGCGCTAATTTAATAGAGAGCATGAATATCTCAGAATTACCAGATGTAGCCGAAGCTTTTAGATTGGTTTTAAATCAAATTCAAAGAAGCGCGGTAAATATGGAAAAACAAATTTCTCATTTTTTCCATTTAACCCAGTTAATAGAAATGGTTTCTAAAATAGTCGATATTGAAGAATTGCTTAAATTAGTTTTAAGAAAGACTAGTGAAGCGGTTAGCTCTCAAATTTCTTCTATTATGATTGTTAATGAAGATAAAAAAACTTTAAGGATTGTTTCTGCCGAAGGTCCAGAAGGTGTAAATAAAGACATAATCGGCAAAGAAATTAACATTAATGAAAGTATTTCAGGGAAAGTGGTGCTTACCGGGAAGGAAATATTGGTTGCCGATATTGAAAGTGATAATCGTTTTAGCAAAAGGAATGATCCAAAGTATGGTAATGGTTCTTTTGTATGTCTTCCTTTAAAAGCAAGGAACAAGGTTGTAGGAGTTATAAATCTTGCCAAGAAAGCTGACGGCACAACTTTTAGCGAAAATGATCTGCAATTTCTTATGGCTTTGCTTAACCATATAGCTTTTGCGGTAGAAAATGCTAAATTATTAGATGAAACTAAGCATTACGCCACTAATCTAGAAGATATAGTAAAAAAGAAAACTACTGAATTAGAGAAGGCTCAACAAAAAATTATTCAGGGGGAAAAGCTTTCTGCTTTAGGTGAATTAGTAGCCGGAGTAGCTCATGAATTAAATAACCCTCTTACGGCTATTGTAGGATATACTAGATTACTTTTAGATAGCGATAGTTCTCTGGAAATTAAAGAGGACTTAGATAGAATTTTTAAGGAATCTTCACGCTGCATTAAAATTGTAAATAATCTTTTAACTTTTGCTAAAATGCATAAACAAGAAAAAAGAGAAATCGTTTCTATCAATCAACTTCTTGAAGAAACTATTTCTCTTAGACTTTCTCAATTAAAAGCCGAAAACATTAAGATAATTAAAGAATTTGATTCTGCTTTACCTAATACTCTGGCTGATTCTATACAATTACAACAAGTCTTTTTAAATATTATAAATAATGCTAGAGATGCTCTTAAGGATTATCGCGGAGACGGCAAGATAACGGTAAAAACAGAAAGAATAGATGGGCAGATTAAAATTCAGTTTATAGATGATGGGCCGGGGATAACTTCCGAAGATTTAAATCGTATTTTTGATCCTTTTTTTACCTCTAAAAAAGCTAAAGGGACCGGATTGGGACTAAGTATATCTTATGGAATTATAACCAAACATGAAGGAAGAATTTATGTTAATAGCGCTCCAGGCGAAGGAGCGGATTTTATTATTGAACTTCCTGTTAAAACTGAAGAAGCAAAAGCTGGAGAAGTTGTTTCTGAGCTTAAAAAGATAGATTATCGGGGGCGGAAGATTATGGCGGTAGATAACGAAAAAATTATTTTAAGCTTATTAGAAAGAATGTTAAAAAAGATCGGCTTTAAAGTGGATACTTTTGATAATGCTAAACTTGCTCTTCAGAAAATTGAGCAGGAGGAATATGATGTGATTCTTACAGATTTTAGGATGCCTCAGATGAGCGGCGTAGAATTTTATCAAAGTATTATTAAAGTAAATCCTAATTTATCCCGAAAGATAATATTTCTCTCAGGCGATGTCATCAGTAAAGACATCCAATCTTTCCTTTCAAAAACTAAAAGTTTTTATTTAAGAAAACCATTTGAAGTCGAAGAATTAGAAGATGTGCTTCATAAAGTAATTGAAGAATAATAATTCTTTAATTTAATTTTTGCTCTTTTCATCCAAATTTTGAGAAGATTCTTCTCCCGAAGAAGCTTTTTTGAAAGATGAAATTCCATTTCCAATAGCTTTTCCAATTTCCGGGAGTCTTTTTGGTCCGAAGAAAATTAAAGCAATAATTAAAATTAAAATTAATTCAGTTGGTCCTATCCCAAACATATTTATTTTATTCCTCCTTTAAATAGAGATTTGATATTTATAGTTGTTATACTAAGTTGCAATCAAAGATATATTAATGAGGTTGTCTCCAAATCCCTGTAGGGGTTTGATTTATCAAACCCGCTCTATTAACCTTGATGCTGGCACTTAAGCGGGTTCAATAAATTGAACCCCTACCCTCCTTTTTGGACAGAGCCCCCTATAAATCATTGCAAAATATCTTATTTGGAACAGCTT
>JACPDS010000011.1 GCA_016183885.1 Armatimonadota bacterium | reverse complement strand
TAAGAAAAGCCAAAAAAAAATAAAAATTAAATTAATGAATTTATTGCGCGATATTAATTATAAATTAAGAATTTTCTCCCGCTATATTTTTATACTTATTTGGAAAATTAAAAGGATGCCATGGAAAAAGATTTCTTAAAATAAAATGATTCCTCTTAAAGATACTATTCCATCTCGAAGATTTCCTATAATAAATTACGGTTTAATTATTTTAAATACTTTAATTTTTATTTATGAGATAACTTTAAATGATAAATTAAGCGTTTTTTTTCAAGATTACGCTTTAATTCCAAATAAAATATTTCAAAATGAATTTAATTTTGATTATAAATTAATCCTCCCCTTTTTCACCCATCAATTTTTACATGGAAACTTTTTACATTTATTTGGGAATATGCTCTTTTTATACATTTTTGGAGATAATGTAGAAGATGTTCTAGGGCATTTGAATTATTTGTTTTTTTATTTAATTTGCGGAATATTAGCGGGTTTTATTCAAATTTTATTCATTACTCATTCCGGATTGCCTTTATTGGGAGCAAGCGGAGCTATTGCCGGAATTTTAGGAGCTTATTTTGTTTTGTTTCCTAATTCTAAAATAATTACTTTGGTATTTTTAGGCATCTTTATTAGTTTTGTTGAAATTCCCAGTTTTATTTTTTTATTTTTTTTTTTTTTAATTCAATTTTTAAATGTCGCTTTTTTAAGTCAATTTTCATCAGGAATTGCCTGGTGGGCTCATATTAGCGGATTTTTAGCCGGTTTTATTTTAATTAAAAGATTTTCCATTAAAAAAAGAAAAGGAAATAAATAAAAATTAATGGAATATATAAAAAATTAAAAAGTAGAGGAAATAAATAAATTAATTCAATAATGAATGATTTTTCTATTCTTATCGGCGGAAAAGCAGGAGATGGCATCAATCAAGCCGGTTTAATTATTGCGCGGATTTTAAATCAACTTGGATATTATCTTTATATTTATTATGATTATCCTTCTTTAATTAGAGGAGGGCATAATTTTTCTATTATCAGAGCGTCAAAAAATAAAATCGCCGCTTATTTAAATAAAATTGATTTACTTTTAGCTTTAAATCAAGATTGCATTGATTTACATAAAAACAAATTAAAAGAAAATTCTTTTATAATTTATAATTCTTCTTTGGTAAAGTTAGAAATAGGTTTAGGGATTCCCTTAAATCAAATCATTAAAGAAGAGAATGCGCCTTCTATAATGCTTAATTCCGCAATAATCGGGGCTTTTTGTAAAGCTTTTGAAATTAACATGGATATTTTAGAAAAAGTTTTTAAGAAAAATATTTCCAAAGAAATTGATTTAAATTTAAAAGTAGCTTATCGAGGATATGACCAATCGAAAGAATTAACTTCCCTGCCTTTACTTGACCGAAGCAGTCATCCCCCTATAATTACCGGCAACGAAGCAATAAGCTTGGGATTAATTAATTCCGGACTTAAAACTTACCTTGCTTATCCTATGACTCCTTCTTCAAGTATTTTGCATTTTTTTGCTTCAAATTCTGAAAATTTATCCATAAAGGTTATCCATCCTGAAAATGAAATTTCAGTAATTTTAATGGCTTTAGGATTTTCTTACGCAGGAGATAAAGGTTTCCCAAAGACCCGGTCCAAGCACCGGCATGCCTACATATACCGCTCAAGGAGATTTACATTTTGTCTTAAATGCCGGGCATGGAGAATTCCCCCGTTTTGTAGTTTCTCCGGGAGATCCGGAAGAAGCGTATTTCTTGGGAAGCATGGCTTTAAATATTTCATGGAAATACCAAATCCCTTCGATTATTTTATCGGATAAAATTTTAAGCGAAAGTAGTTATAGTTTTGAGATAGAGTCTATGCAAAAAATTGAAGAAACTTTGCCGATATTATGGGATGAAAAAGGCCCTTATAAAAGATATTTAAATACAGAAACGGGCATTTCGCCTTTAGCTTTTATTCCCAATAAAAACGCAATTATAAAAGTAAATAGTTATGAACATGATGAATTTGGGATAACCACAGAAGATTCCGCGCAGGTTAAAATGATGCAGGAGAAACGTTTGCGCAAAGAAGAAAATCTTATGAAAGAGTTGGAAAATTACGAGCTTGTAAAAGTTTATGGAAATAAAAATTCTAAATTTTCAATATTATGCTGGGGTTCGAATAAAGGAGTTTGTGTTGAAGCTGGAGAAAATCTAAATCTAAAAATTATTCATCTTTTGGCGCTTTCGCCATTCCCGCTAAAACAATTTCAAGAAGCCGTTAAAGGCTTAGAAAAAATAATTTGCGTGGAAAATAATCTTACCTCTCAACTGGTTAAACTCATTAATTGTTATGGATTTAAAGCAGATGAAAAAATATTAAAATATGATGGAAGACCTTTTTCTTTAGATGAATTAGAAGAGGAATTAAAAAGGCGGATTTAAATGAATCAAAAAAATTTAGCCTCTTATGCTCAAAATACATGGTGCCCGGGATGCGGAAATTTCGCTATTTTAAATTCTATAAAATCAGTGATTAACATATTAAATGAAGAAGGTTTTCCCCTAGAAAAGATAGTTTTAGTTTCCGGGATTGGCTGTCACGCTAAAATTGTCGATTACTTAAATATTAATAGTTTTTATTCTATTCATGGAAGAGTAGTGCCTGCGGCAACCGGGATAAAATTAGCTAATCCAGACTTAAAGGTAATTGGCTTTGCCGGAGATGGAGACGCCTATGGCGAAGGATTGGAGCACTTAATATTTGCCGCTAAAAGAAATATTGATATTACAATGATTATTCATAATAATCGCGTCTATGGGCTTACCACGGGCCAATATACTCCCACTTCGCCTTTAGGTTTTAAGGGGCGCTCTACACCTCAGGGAACAAAAGAATCGCCCTTAAATCCTCTTGAACTTATTTTGGCAAGCGGGGGGACGTTTATTTCCAGAGGTTATTCTAATAAAATGGATTTGCTTAAGAAAACTCTCAAAGAAGCCGTTTTACATAAAGGATTTTCTATGCTGGATGTATTGCAGGTATGCGTAACTTTCTTTAATATATATGAATATTATAATCAGAAAGTTTATGAATTAAAAGAACATAATCCTCAAAATTATCTGGATGCAATG
>JACPDS010000104.1 GCA_016183885.1 Armatimonadota bacterium | reverse complement strand
TTTGTTCTTTAATTATAAACAAAGTTTCTATCCCCATTATAATAATTATAGTAACTACTATAATTATAGAAATTTTAATTGAAAGTTTCATAATTTTCTAATTATTTTTCGATAAATATATTATTTTTTCCTTTAAATTACAATATAAATTAAAAAACTTCATAAATTTTCATAAAAATATATTTATATAAAAAGATAAAAATACAATTATATTGATATCCTAAAAAACTCAGACAGAGCTGTAGGAGGTTAAGCGGTCAATAACCTTGGCTTTTATAAAATTTTTCTTTATTTATATTTAGCTTGATTGATTCTGCAAAAATCGCAACTTTTTACCTCTTAAAATAATTTTATAGAATGCCAAAATATTTTCTTGTTATTTCTCTTATATTTTTCATAATGGTGGATGAATTTTGCGCATCTTCTTTATCAACTTCCATTAATATTCCGGGATATCTTACTTCCACCGCAAAACTGTTTATTTCCAATAGAGCTTCTTTAAATTCAGCAAGTTCAGGAATTATATTTTTAATTTTTTCCAGCAGTAAATTTAAGTCATGAGTTCTGCCAAACTCGATTTCATTTTCCTGCATCACCGCTTTGAAATATTTTTCAATGCACTGTTGAGAATGGAAACATACAGCCTCATATACTGGGTCATCAAAGTCAAATTCTCTTACAACCACTAAATTAATCATTTTCAGCTTTTTTTATCCATTCTTGCGTCAATGGCTTCATAAAGCCATCCCCTCGGAAAGTATGCTTTTTATAAAATAATCTCCCAATTTTAATCTTTCTTCTACCTGTTCCGGGGTTCTGACAATTATATCCATAGAAGAAAACACTCCAAATTCTTTGTCCATAGCCATTCTTATCAATGAGGTTTGCTTATATGGTTTTAGATTTGTCTTCATAATTACTAAAAGATCTATATCCTGAGCCTTTTCTCCCATAGATAAGAAAGAGCCGAAAAGAATTACCTTTTCTGCATGAAATTTTTCTTTTATCCATTTGGCAACTTGCTTTAGCGTTTCTAATCCCAACTTCCCATCCGCTTAAAATTCTGTTTGTTCTGTCCGACTTAAATTCTAGCTATTAAATATTTATCTTGCTTCTGCAATAATTACAACTTTTTACCTTTTAAACATTGATTAATTTAGTTTAAATTTAGGTTTCTACTATTAAATATTTTTTCCTTTAAGATACGGGGCAAGAAATTTATTTAATTTCAGCTTTTGAGCCTTAGAGAGATATTTAAAACCTTTTATCCTGCCGTAACACTTAGGAGAACCGCAGAGGCAGATAAATTTCTCATATAAATCATACTCTGTAGTACAGTAATTATAAGTAATTTCTTCTCCCTTTTCTATATTTCTTAAGGCTCTTAAATAAAATCTCTCAAAATCAATATAACTATTGGGCTCACAGCTATGATTTAAAAACGCATTCGTACTTTCAATTCCTTCCAGATATTCTCTTTCATTTATCTGTATAGAAGTTTTTGCGGGAGTCTCCGATATTTCATTGCCGAATCTAATTAAAATTTCACCTTTTTTAATCTTATAATCAGCAAATAATCCTTTTCCAGTCTGCTTATTTTTATCTAAAACTATAAACTTCTTTGAATAAATCATTTTCCAAGTTTTAAGGCAGGGGGATAAAAATTAATCTTACAGGAAGGTTGGTTCCTCCAGAAGGCATAAAATCTAAAGAAATTTTTGTTTCACCTTCTGGAATCTCTTGATTATAAATTACTATTCCTTCGATAAGATTCTTTTTAGTATGCAAAAGCACCGGCTTGCCATTTAGATTATTCCCTTTATCTAAAATACTAGCCGGTCCTCCTGAAGCCACAGCTAATATTACCAAAGATTTAAATTTATCTCCAAAAGAGCGTTTAATTTTAAACTTTAAATGGTAATTGCTCCCGTAATTTCCTTTATTTTTTACTTCTTGATAACCATCGCTTAAATCTTTTCCTTTAATCCAGTCATTATTCCCTAAAATAAACTGCTTAATTTCTCCGTTCATATCAAATTGAGCGGAAATTATCTGGTCGGGATTATTAAAAATTCCCCGAATATGACGACCATCTGATTTAAAAGTAGGAAGTTTTTTAAGGTCATATTCAACTTGATCTTGAGCGGCTGCAATACTTTGCAATCTAAGAGTGCTGGAATTTTCAATTTCTAAAATACCGGAAATATTCTCCCCTGAAGAAAATTTACTTTGAGGTAAATATTCCCAAGAGTGACTGGGTATTTTTAAAGTAACTTCCTGACTGCTATTTAAATAGTCTTCATAAGCCTTTCTTCCCCACTCTGCGGCATTTTCTTTAGAACCTTTGCTAATTCCGCTTTTTTTAATCTTAAGAGTAGCTTCTTTTTCACTCCCGTTATAAAAAGCTAAAACCAAATTTTTCTCTTCTTTAGTTTCATTAACATGATGGAAAAATAAGCGGTTTTTGCCTTCTCTTAAGATATTATCCGCTAAAATTCCTTCACCTTGAGGATTATTCTCGCTAAGCTTAATAAATTCAGGACTATTACTATAATAAAGTTCATTTATTCCGCGGCTTCTATAAACTTCTTGAGGGATAATTTCATTATATAATTTAAAATCGACTTTATTTATTCCATCTATATTTTTAACGCTTTTACATGGCAAGACTGTAATAATATTAGGAATTACAGCTAGAGTTTCTCCGGGAATTTTACTTTTTAAAACTAAAGCTTGAAATAAAATTAAATCTTCGGAATTAATCCCCGGGTTATTATTCTTTGATAATTTAACCTTATAACAGTTTTTAAGTTTATTTATATCTTTAAGTTTATTAAATCTTGGATTTAAAGGCAAAGATAATTTTATCTTTTTATCATCCCGAGGGGAAAAACCATCAATTTTCATTGTTTTACTCCTACTTTTTATATCACAACAAAAAACTTTTTAGTAAAGCTCTTAAAATTTAATTTATAATGGCATTGTCAACTCATAATGGGGCTGCTGTATCAGCTCCATAATTATTTATCTTCTCCAATAAAAAAACTTCAATAATTTTTAAAAAAAGGATTTTATTATTTATTTCTCTAATTATCAAATTAATCTTGCAAAAAAAAGCAAAACTAAATTTAATTTTTTTATCGGGATTAATTTATTTCTTTAGTTTTTTTCCCAGAAGCCTGCGCTGGAAGTGGCTGATTAAAAGCAATCAAAAAATCTATAATAAAAATTTATTCCCTTTGCTTTTTATAAGCTATATGGGAAATTGTCTCTTTCCTGCTAGAATGGGGGATATAATCCGCGCTTACATGCTGAGAGAGAAAGAAAAAATAAGTCTGGGAATCGGCTTAGCCAGCGTCATTACTGAAAAAGCTTTTGACGCTTTAATTCTGTTAATCCTGCTTGAATTCTTATTCTTAAAATATTCTTTTTTCCCGTTCTGGGTAAAAAAAATGGGAATATTCCTGCTTATTTTTTTATTTTTCTTTCTTATTTTTTCTTTAGTTATTTTATACTTTAAAAAAAAATTTAACTTAATTGTTAAAAAGATTTTTTTCTTCCTTAAGGAAGACTGGCATAAAAAAATAGAAAATTTTATTTTTAATTTTACTTCCGGGCTAAAATTAATTTTTAAAATAGAAAATTTTATTTTAGCCTTCTTTTTTTCTTTAATTATCTGGCTAATGGAAGGGATAGTTTATTATTTAGCGATGTTAGCTATGGGAATTAAACTTCATTTTTTTGTGGGAGTTTTTATTTTAATCTTAATTAATTTAAGCATGATAATTCCGGCAACTCCTGGAGCTTGGGGTATTTTTGAGAGCGCATCGGTATTAGGACTTAGCTTATTTAAAATAAATAAAGAATCAGCCTTAAGCTTTGCTTTAATTTTACATACTTTAATTTACATTTTACTGGTTGCTTTAGGATTATTATTTTTATGGAAAGAAAATTTATCTCCTAAAAAATTAATCGAAATTACAAAAATTCGAGAATAAAATTTTTTAAAATTATTTAATTTAACCCAAAATAAGATGAATTATTAAAAGGTTTATTATATTTTATATCGAAAATAATTAAAATTATCCACTTAAGTGTTTTAATTTAACAAAATTTATAATAAGTAAGGAAACAATTTCAAATGTATCTCACCTCTTTTGGGTCTTTATGGAGAGAATGCGTAAAAAGAAAGAGATTTATCGATCCAAATTACATTTCTGAAGAAGTATGGGAAGATATAGAATGGGATTATTTAAATCATCAAGAACGCAGCTTCCTGCTTACTAGAATCGTCATACCTGTAATAGAAAAAGCAAAAAATGAAGAACTTTATAAAGAAGCTTATAAAAATATTAATGTTGAAGAGCTTAAAAATTATGAGCGCGTTGAAGATATTCTTATTCAGCTTCCAATACTTTTCAAGGATAATACATCCTTTGGAGCCAGAGGATTAAGACATCTAGCCGAAAAAAAACCTCAAATAATGAAGCATGGAAGAAAAGAACAAGCTTGTGAAATATTTAGATCCAGCGGCTCAAAAGGAATTCCCACCCCTACATATATAACCACTAAAGACATAAAACTTGAAAGCCATGCCCTTGGTTTCAGATGTTTTATACCGGGGGGATTTGATGATGAAGATCGGCTTTACTCGACATATAATCTTGCTCACAAAGGAGGAAGACTTATCCAATTTGCAGGGAGATGTATAGGAATGGAAGTTATAGCCAGACGCCCTGAAGACAATCTTGAAGAAGTTGTAAATATGATTTCTTCTTATAAGGTAAATACTTTAGCCGCTGTTCAGCCTCCAATTATAGATAATGATTCTTCCGCCAAAGGCGGGGGAGTCACTTTTTTAAGCCTTTATAAAGAAAATTTTGAACTTTTTGGAGAAAAGGGGATAATTAAAAAAGCTTTTATTACCGGATTCCCTATTCCTGAAAGCATAATAAATCTTGCTAAGTCTATAAACTTAAAATTGTTTACCACTTATGGCTGCACAGAATTTCTTCCTCTTGCCACTTCCACTATTGAAGGAGATAAATGCCTTTATAATGATCAGCATATTCTTTATGCTCCCCACATAATAATGCTTGTAAAAGAATCAAACGGAAAACTTGTAAATGTTTCTGAAGGAGAAAGAGGGATGGTGATTGTAAGCACTATCGGCATAACGGAAGGGAGAACTATTTATCTTAATTACGCTCTTGGAGATACAGCTCTGTTTAAATACGAAAACGGCAAATGTTCATGCGGACGAACAACCCCTATTATAAGCGATATTAAAAGAACCGATCATCCCGGGGAACTCTTGGGAGGAGGATGCAGATATGTCTGAACATTTAGATAGGGGAATGAATTTTATAGGAGGAAAACTTACTCCTTCATTTTCAGGCAAAGAATTTATAATCGAAAGTCCATTTTACCCTGGCCTAAGCCGGGTT
>JACPDS010000105.1 GCA_016183885.1 Armatimonadota bacterium | reverse complement strand
ATTTAATTTAAATGAAATGGATTTAATGATTTCCAAAACAGGATATACCGGTGAAGAAACTGGATATGAAATTTATCTTCATCCTGAAAACGCTCCTTTTATTTGGAATTTAATTTTAGAAAAAGGAGCATATTTTGGGGTTAAACCGGCCGGACTTGCGGCTCGCGACAGCGCTCGCGTTGAAGCGGGATTTCCTTTATACGGGCATGAATTAGCCGGAGATTATGAACTTTCTCCAATAGAAGCAGGTTACGGCGCTTTTATAAAACTTCATAAACCATTTTTTATCGGAAAAAATGCAATCCTCTCTCAAGCCGAAAAAATTCAAAGAGAAATTATTCGTTTTAAAGTTTCTCAAAAAGGAATTCGGATGGTTCGTCCGGATGATTTAATGCTTGATCAAAAAGGAATTTATATTGGAAGAGTAACAAGCTCGGTTTTAATAGAAAATATTCAAATCGGAATGGCTTGGGTTAAAACTAATTTTATAAAACCGCAAGATGAAATAGGTATTTTTCCTAAAATTAATTTAAAGGGAAAAATAAAGGAAGAATTAAATTTAGGGGATAAAGTATTCACTCCTTATAAAGGAGAAGTTTTAAGCCGCTTTAAAGAAAATTAAATAATATGGAAAATCTGCCTTTAGCAAGCAAAAATAATCATCCCGATAATACAGTTATTTCTTTAAACGGATTATCCATAGGAGCTAAAGAAATAGTTATGATTGCCGGTCCCTGCGCGGTAGAAGATTTAGAAACTTTGAGGGTAATTGGAAAATCCCTAAAATCTTTAGGGATTAAAATTTTAAGAGGAGGCGCCTTTAAGCCTAGAACTTCTCCTTATAGTTTTCAAGGTTTAGGGCAATTAGGATTAAAATATTTAGCGGAAGTAAAAAAGGAATTTAATTTATTAATAACTACCGAAGTAATGCAGCTTGAGGATATTAAAGAAGTTTCTAAAGTAGCCGATATTTTACAGGTGGGATCAAGGCATATGCAGAATTATCCTCTCTTAAAAGCCTTGGGCAAGATTAAAAAACCGATTTTATTAAAAAGAGGGATGATGGCTTCAATATCAGAACTTTTAATGTCTGCGGAATATATTTTAAAAGAAGGTAACAGCCAGGTAATTTTATGCGAAAGAGGCATCCGTAGTTTTAGTGAATTTACCCGTTTTACTTTAGATTTAAGCGCTGTTCCGATTTTAAAAAAAATAACTCATCTACCGGTAATTATTGATCCCTCGCATGCAAGCGGCTGCTGGGATTTAATTGAACCTTTATCTAAAGGCGCTCTAGCTTGCGGAGCCGATGGTTTATTAATTGAAATTCATCCTAACCCGGAAAAATCTTTATCAGATGGAGAACAATCATTAAAATTAGAGAAGTTTAAAAGAATTTTTAAGGAATTAAAAAGGATTTCCAAGGCATTAAAAAGAAATATTATTTAAATTTTAAATTAATGTCTAAAATTCTTTTTTGGGGGTATAATAAAAAATAGAAGAGCGGATATTCAAGAATAAAGCTGGAAATTGAAAAAAGTTTTTATATTTTTATTTAAAAAGAAAGGAGGTGAAAAAGAATGAAAAATTTAATGGAGAAAAACTCTAAAGGTTTTACTTTAATTGAGCTTATGATTGTTATCGCCATTATTGCCATTTTAGCGGCTATTTTAGTCCCTAACTTTATTAGGGCTAGAGCTCAAGGCCAGGTAACAGCCTGTAAGAGTAATTTAAAGAATATTTCAACCGCTTTAGAAATGTATTCTACCGACTCTAAGGGAAGATATCCTACTACTTTAGGCACTTTAGTTTCTAACTATTTAAGAGCTGTTCCCACTTGTCCTTCAGCTGGAAGCGATACTTATACCGCTGGCTATACATCCGTTCAGAGTCCTGATGGGTTTACCGTCTGGTGCACCGGCACTTATCATAGCGGAGTAGGTTCTGGCGCCAATATGCCCCAGTACAGCGCTGTTGGCGGATTAATAGAATAATCTTTCAAAAGCAGTAGAAATTTATAAAGAGAGGAATAAATATTTCCTCTCTTTTCTTTTTGTTTAAAGAAAAGGCTTTTTATCCCGGAAAATGCAATTAAGTTAATAAAACATATACAGAAGAGATAATGTAGGGGTTTGATTTGTAGGGGTTCAATTTATTGAACCCGCGCCTGCCAGCATCAAGGTTAATAGAGCGGGTTTGATAAATCAAACCCCTACAGGGATTTGGAGACAACTTCATTAATATATCTTTAATTGCAACTTAGTATTATATTCTATTTAAGAATTTTTAAAAGTTAAAATTAATGCTTAATAAATTTTCTTTAATAACTTTTAAATTAATATTTTTTTTAATTCCTTTATTTTTTTTACCCTTTACTTTCGATATTTTTGAATTAAATAAGAAAATTATTTTTTCAATGCTTATAATTTTCTTATTTATTCTTTGGTTTTTTAGTTTTATATTCGGGAAAATTCCCTTTAAGAGCGTTAATAGCCCTTTAATTTTGCCCTTAATTTTATATTTTTTATTAATTTTATTTTCCAACTTTCAATCTATAGTTCCAGCGATTAGTTTTGAAGAATTTTTAAAAGTATTTTTTTTATTTATTTTTTATTTTTTAACTCTTCAGCTTTTTAACGAAGAATATTTAGAAGAAGTTCTTTTTAGTTTAATTTTAGGAGCGGGCTTGATATCTCTTTACGCTATATTTCAAGCTAAAGGATTGGATTTTATTGTTTGGATGCCCAGAAACCTGGCTCTAAGACCGATTGGAACTTTAGGCAATCCTATTTTTTTAGGAGAATTTTTAAGCGCAGTTTTGCCTTTTAATTTAAGTTTATTTTTACTTAATAAAAACAATCGGAAAAAGGCTTATTTATATTTATTTTGTTTAATTTTACAGGTTGCGGCTTTATTTTTAACAAGCTGCCGCGGAGCTTTTTTAGCTTTTATTTTTTCTTTGTTTTTTTATATTTTCTTAATATTTAAACTGAATTTTGATTATATAAAAAAAATTGCCTGGATAATTTTAATTTTTATAACTTTGGGATTAATTAATAACTTTATTTCTCCTAAAAATTTAAATATAAAAAATAGATTTGAGAAAATTTTCACTAAAAACGACCATGATGTGGAAGCGCGTTTATATCTTTGGGATTCGGCTTTTAAAATTATGTTAGAAGCTCCTGTATTAGGAAAAGGATTGGGGACTCTTTCTTATTCCTATTTAAAATATAGGAATAACGAACCAATTTTTTTAAGAAGTAAAATATCAATCCCTGAAAAAGTACATAATGAATTTTTAGAAACAGCTTCTTCTTCAGGAATTTTTTGTTTATTAATCCTTTTTTATATTTTAACAGTATTTTTTAAAGAAAATCTTAAAAAATTTAAAACCGCCTCTCTTCTTGAAAATAAAATCATTCAAGCAAGTTTTTTTTCTTCCGCTTTATCATTTTGGATAAATAGTTTATTTAATTTTCAAACTCTTTCAACGGAAATTATTTGGTATTTTTTATTAGCTTTAATTACTTTACAGGGTAAAATTAATTTTAAAAATTTTTCTTTTTCTTTTATCTTTAAAATTTTTAGTTTAATTTTAATTTTATATTCAGGCTTTTATTTAAGTTCCCTTCAAATTAACAAGGGGATAGCTAATTATCATTTTGAACAAGCTTTAAATTATGAAAATTTTGGGAGGTGGCATAAATCCAATTTAGAATTTGGTTTAACTTTAAAATATAATCCATATAATGATAAATATTGGACAGCTTACGGAAAAATATTGGAAAAAATATATTTAAAATTAAAGAAAGAAGTAATCTATAAACAAGCTATTTTAAGTTATGAGCAAGCTTCTTTAATTAATCCTTTAAATCCTTATATTTTTGCGGATTTAGGCCGTTTTTATAAAGTTTTAGCTTTAGAAGAAAAAAAATTTTTAAATACTTCTATAAAAAATTATTACCGGGCTTTAAGCTTAGATCCTTATAATCCAATTTTTTATAATGATTTAGCTTTAACTTATATAATGCTGGAAAATTATAATAAAGCCGAATTTTGTTTTAAAGAAAGTTTAAAAATTGATCCCTATTCTTCGTTTGTTAATGCTAATCTGGGTATTTTTTATTTTGAACATTTTAAATTTAAATTAGCTAAAAAATATTTAAGAGCTTCCTTATTGTTTAATCCTAAAAATAAAGAAGCTCTTGAATTTTTTAAAAAAATTCCTTAAGAGGTTTTTTAAAAAAGTTAGAGAATAAAAAATAATCATAAAATTAAGGAAGGAGCGGAATAATAATGAAGAGGAGTAATTTAAGAGGTTTTACTTTAATAGAATTATTAATTGTGATGACTATTATAGGCATACTTGCCGCCATAACTTTGCCGCAATTAGTCAGAGTTCGTTATAAAGCTCATCAAGCTGCCTGTATTGCCAATGAAAGAAATCTGGGCATTTCTTTAGAGCTGTACCGTCTTAATGATTCTCAGCATATTTATCCCGATAACTTAAACAGCATAGTTACCAGCGGATATATGAAAGCTATGCCCGCTTGTCCGAGTAATGGAGTAAATTATGTAAGCCTATATACAGTAAATGCTCTTAAAGATATTTATACTATTAGTTGTCCCGGGATTCATTATCTGGTTTTAGGAGGCTCTCAAGGTTATCCTCAGTATGGCAGCGAGGGAGGACTTAGAGACAATCCATAGTTTGGAGAAAAATTGGAAATTTTAATTATAATTTTTATTTATGGCGCTTTTTTAGGCAGTTTTTTAAATGTCTGTATTTATCGTTTGCCGCAAAATCAATCGATTGTTTTTCCAAATTCTTATTGTCCTTCCTGTAAAACGCCTCTTAAAATATGGCAAAACATTCCGCTTTTAAGTTATTTAATCTTAAGAGGAAGATGTTTTTTTTGCAGCGTAAAAATTTCTCCCCGATATTTTTTGGTTGAATTAATTACAGGTATTTTATGCGCGTATTTTTTTATTATTTTCCATTTTAGTTTTGCTTATTTTTATTATATATTTTTTATTGCGTTATTAATAATTATTTTTTATATTGATTTAGAGCATCAACTAATTTTAGATTTAATCAGCTATCCCGGGATTATTTTAGGTTTTTTAGGAAGTTTTTTTATGCCGGAAGAGTTTTCTTTAGGAGGAATATTCGGAGGAATATTTTTTTATTTAATCAGAGTAATAGGAACTTTTTTAGCTAAAGAAGAAGCTATGGGATTAGGAGATGTAAAATTTGCTATTTTAATTGGAATTTTTCTGGGATGGCAAAAATCATTAGTAGCTTTTATTTTTTCATTTTTTTTATTAATTTTAGTTTCTTTGCCTTTATTGATTTTAAAGATAAAGAAGGGCAAAGATCCTATTCCTTTTGGAACTTTTATGGCTCTGGGTGCTTTTTTAGCCTTACTTTTCAGCTCAAAGCTTATTTGGTTTTATTTATATTGGCCTACTCTTTTCTTTAAAATTTAAAAAATAAAATAAAAATATAGAAAGCCTGGATTGAAGAGGTCAAGAATTTTAGAAATAATAATTAATCAATTGACCCTATTACTATAAATTTATATTAAAAAAAATAAATATGAAGATTAAAAATATAAATCTCTCGCAATTTTGCAGAAATATTAAGCTGCTTAAGAGCAGTTTTTGCAAGATTGTTCGATTTATGTATTTTTCTCATCTTTTAAGTACGGGAATAAATAACAGAAAATATAAACATGGTCTTAGCATATTAGAACTAGTTATTGCTCTTAGTATTTTAGCGACCGGTTTTTTAATGATTTTAGGAATGTTTCCCACAAGTTTTTCTGCTGTAAAACAAGGAAAAAATATAGTTTTTTCTACTGAATTTTCTCAAGGGTTAATGGACAATCTATCAAGTTTAAGTTTTGATGCTTATGGAATAAGTTCACCGTCACCGGGAAGCGCAGTTTTAAACAGCATGGTTAATGGAGTAAATACAAGCACTAATTTTATTTATAGTATTACAGCCGCTCCCGATACTCAAAGCGCTGTTCAAAATGCCTCTATCAAAACTATAACAATAACAATATACGAAGAAAATAAACCTCAAAATTATATTAAGCTGGAAACAAAAAAAGTCCGCACACAGTAATAATTAATAATTTAAAATTAAAGATGCAAAATTTAAAATTAAAAAATAAAGGAAGCAGTTTAATTGAAGTATTAGTTTATATAGCTTTATTTAGCATAGTTTTTTCCAGCATTTATATGATTTTTATAATGGCTTTACGTTATTATTATACCACTAAATCTGGAATTGAAGTTCAACAGGGAGCTATTTTAGCGGTTTACAAATTATCCAAAGAATTAAATGAATCCAGTTTAGCATCGCTAAAAATTTATCGGACTACTTCTCCTAAAGGGATAGTTTTTATGTCTATCCGCAATCCTGCATCAGGAAATCAAATTCAGTATAGTTCAGGAAGTTTAATCTGGTATAAATATGTATGTTTTTATATAGAGACTGATCCGGCCGATAGCACTAAAAAAGCTCTTTTCAGGAAAGAACAAACTATAACGCCTACGACTACCCCTGCTTCAAGTTCTACTTACACTCCCGCATGGTTTTCTTCGGGAGGAGGCGCAGGTTTAGCTTATGAAGTAACGGCCCATAATTTAGATGCTAGCTCAGGTTTTGATATTTATTGGGGGGATCATTTGGAAGGCGTTCCCGGAAGCAACCCTATTTATCTGGAGTTAAAAGTTAACAGCGAAAGTTATGGAAAAATTAATGATATTTCTACTTCTACTTTAATAGAAATAAAAAATTAAGCAAAAATTATATTATCGGGGCTGTCCAAAAAGGGTAGCCGCTCCGATGTAACTTCGGGGCGTTTATATACTATATATGGTAGCCGCAAGCTTTAGCTTGCGCTATATCGCTATATATATATAGCATATAAATATTTTAAATTTGACTTTTTGGACAGCTCCCCAGAAGCGGAGGTGAATATAATGCCCATGCCCTAAGATAACTTCGGGGCGGGCATCTATTATGAAGATTAATCAAAAAGGAATGGCTTTAGCAATAACTTTAATCTTACTTTTAATTCTTTCCGTAATTGGTTTAAGTATTGGAACATTGGGGATTCACAATTTAAATTTAGTAAGTAATTACCGTGATTCAATTTCTGCTTTATACGCCTCTAAAGCCGGCGTATCTCAAGCTATTTATGAATTATATCTCAATCCCAGCTGGGCGGGAGCAAGCGGAACTTTAACCAATAACGCTGTTTATAGTATTTCCTTTGGGGCTGGGCAATATGATTCTACAAATAATCTTGGAGGCACCTCTACAATTACTCGGTCATCCGATAATATTGAAGTTCCTGCAGGTTATGCCTATATTATAGCATCCGGCGCTGTAAATAATATTACAAAGTATTCCGCGGCGATGTTTCAAGTTTCTTCCGGAAGCTCTAATTCTCCTTTTCAATATGCCGCTTTTGGAGATCAATCCGTTACTTTAACTGGCAATGCAACAACTGGCAGTATTGATTCTTCCAGCGGCTCAGGCCCTTATACTATTCAAGATAATAATGGAGATGTTGGGACTAATGGCACAGGCGCGGCAGTAATTAGTTTTTCAGGGAATAGTATGGTATATGGAGATGTTGTTGTGGGACCGGGCGCTTCCACAGTTACTTCTATCAATCCTGCTAATGCCTTAGGCCATATTGGCGGAGGAGGGACGGCTCAAGTTGCTTCCAGCCCTTTAAGTATGCCTCAGGTAGTTGACCCGGTAAGCGGATTAAGCGGCGGGAGTGTAAGTTATTCTGGCAATAATGATCATGGCGTTTTAGCGCCAGGAAAATATGATAACTTTTCATTAAGCGGAGGAAGCGGTTCGGTTTTAACTTTGCGTTCGGGAAATTATTCTTTTAATAATTTTTCTACTTCAGGCCAGGCTCATATTAATATTGATTCCTCATCTGGACCGGTATATGTTTATCTTTCCGGGAATATTTCTATTACAGGAGGAAGCGTAAATAATACTTCTTATAAATCAACTAATTTTATATTTTATGGGCTGGATACTTGCACCAGCGTTCAAGTATCCGGCGAAGGAAACGCTTATTATGGCATTTATGCCAGAAATGCCAGCGGCCAAATTTCGGGAAATGGGAATATTTACGGTTCAATTGTTGCTAAGAGCATTAATATCACGGGAAACGGGAAAGCGGTTTATGACCAAGCCTTGGGAAGTATTTCCGGTCCTCCTACCACAGGAGGACTGCCTACAATTAAAGGATGGAATATAGTTTATTAATATTTTTAGATTTTAGAAGGATTTTAATATCATATTATGGAATAACTTAAACTAAAAAAATAAAATATTTTAAGGAAGGAGGTGAAATGAACTTATAATGTCTTTTTTAAAAGAATTATTTTCTACTAAGATTAATATAGCTGGAATTGATATTGGCACTTCTTTAATAAAAATTATTCAATTAAATAAAACTGCTCCAGATAAATATCAATTAGTAAAAGTAGTTTTAAATTCTACCCCTGCCGCTTTAATTAAAGATGGAATTATAATTGATACCAAAGCTTTGGGTGAAAATATTAAACAATTAATTTCAACTAATAGATTCAATATTAATAAAGTGGTTGCCTCTGTTTCTGGTCAATCGGTGGTAATGAGGCCGATTAATATGCCCCAGATGTCTGATAAAGAATTGCAGAATGCCATTCGTTTTGAAGCCGAACGTTATCTTCCTTATTCTGTTGCCGATGCTCAAATTAAAGGAATAATATTGCGTAAAAGCATTGAAGGCGACGAAAAAAATATGGAGGTTTTATTGGTAGCCGCTCCCAATGAAATGGTCAAGAAAGCCGAGGAAACTATGAAATTAGCCGGGCTTTCCGTTCAAGCCATTGATTTAGAACCTTTTGCATTGCTCAGAACTTTAAGGCTTAGCGTAGATGCTGAGACTTTTTCAAGAACGATTGCTTTAATTGATTTAGGAGCAAATACCAGTTCAATTAATATTTATAAAGCCGGGGTTTTAAGGCATAATCGTACGATTGGATTAGCTGGCAATAATTTTACCAAAGTTATTGGACAATCATTAAATTTAAGTTTTGGAGAGGCGGAAAAAATTAAAAAAGATAAAGGAATAATCAGATTAGAAGGCGATGCAACCCCTTTAAACCCCACTGCGATGAGAATTTTTAATGTAATCACTCCGATAATTTCAGAATTAGTTACTGAAATTCAACGTTCTTTCGACTATTATCGCAGCCGCTATCGAGGTGAATCGGTAGATTTGGTGGTTTTATCGGGAGGAACTTCTAGTTTTAAAAATATAGACGCATATTTAAAAAATGAATTAGGGATTTCCTGCCAGATTGCCAAGCCTTTTAAAAATGTTAATACTGTTAATTGCGGTTTTCCCGCTGAAGAAATAGAAGATCTATCTCCAGCTTTAGTAGTAGCAGCAGGACTGGCTATAAGGGAGTTTGTTTAAAAATAAAAATTAGGAGGTGAATTATGACTATTAAAGGAGTTGATTTAACTCCTGTAGAAAAGAAAAAAATTAGTTTTGATTTAATGTGGCTTGTAGTCTTAGGACTAATTGCTTTAGCTTTTTTTGGTTATTGGGTTTTCGGAAAAACTTATGATGGAAAAATTGCTGCCCGGCAAGAAGAGATTGTGCAAATTGAAAATGAAATTAAAGACATTGAAACCAACCAGATTCCAGGTATTAATGAAATAAAAGATAAGATTAAAAATTTAAGGATTGAAATTGAACAAATCAAGAAGTTATCTAAAAATCCTACTTTATACAGCAATCTCCTGGATGAATTCAGGGCAAGAATGCCTGCCAATATTTGGATTTCAAATTTAAGCATAGAACCGGCTTCCAGCAGCATTGCCTTCAACGGAACAGTTTTAACTTTACCCGAAAAACCTCCCCTGGCTACCTTAGCTTTATTTATTAGAGAACTGCAAAATTCCACTTTTTTTAGAGAACCTGTCCTTTCCAGTGTTAGTCAAAGTGAAAAAGAAGGTTTGCTTGTCTATAGTTTCCAGATGGATCTTAATTATAATCCAGATATTGCTATAGAAGGAGGAGCTGAAAAGAGATGATTAATGATAAGATGAAATTTTTAATTGCTTTTTTGATTATAATTATAATGGGCGTAGGATTTTATGTGACTGTCTATCAAAAAAAGATTGCCGCTATAAAACAATTAGATGAGACAATTATCCAAAAAACAAGTCAGTTGTCTAAAGATAAGGCTTTAATTGTAGAGATGCCAAAACTTAAAGACGAAGAAAAACAATTATTAGTAGAAAAGGATAATATCATTAAAGAGAAACTTGGAACAGAAGAAGCTAAAGATTTTAT
>JACPDS010000103.1 GCA_016183885.1 Armatimonadota bacterium | reverse complement strand
GGAGTTGAATAAATAAATTCATCTGCTTGATAAGAAGCAGTTTTTAATTTTTCGCCTTTAGTTTTAGTAAACCATTTAGATTTAACAAAAAGATAACCTAAATAGTTCCCTAAAACCAAAGAAATCCATAAAACAACAATAACGGCTACTAAAAATTTAAACCAAAAATTATCTTCTTTTTTTGAATGTCTTCCTTTATCCATATAAAAAAATACGCTTTAAATTTAATTAGAAACTTTAGCTTCAACTTCTCTTAAACTTTGAGCCGCTTGCTCTGGAACAGTAGGATTAATATACATCCCCGTACCCCATTCAAAGCCGGCCATTTTAGTTAAAATGGGCATAATTTCTATATGCCAATGATAATAATGCTTGCAATCCCATTCTAAAGGAGTAGTATGTAATATATAATTATAAGGAGGATTATTGAGCAATTTATAGATTCTTCCCAATATATCTCTTAAAATCTCCGCTAAATCCATAATTTCTGATTTTTCAATGTAACTATAATCGGAGGAATGTTTTTTAGGCATTATCCAAGTTTCAAATGGAAAACGAGAAGCATAAGGTTCAAAAGCCACAAAATTTTGATTTTCCATAACCAAACGATTTTTTGCAAAAAGCTCTTCTTTAATAATATCGCAATAAACGCATCTTTCTTTAAATCCATAATAAGATTGGGAGCCTTCCAGTTCATTCATCACCCATTTAGGAATTATTGGAGTAGCGATTAATTGAGAATGAGGATGTTCTAAAGAAGCGCCGGCGGCTTTGCCATGATTTTTGAAGATTAATATATATTTTAAGCGCCGATCATGCTTTAAAGCTAAATAACGGTCGCGATAAATCCATAAAATTTCTTCCACTTGACGTTGAGACATCAAGGCGATAGGTTGATCATGCATAGGAGTTTCGATAATTACATCATGAATGCCGATACCATTCATCATATCATACATTCCTATCCCGTCGCGGTTAAGTTCTCCTTCCGGCAAAAGGGCGGGAAATTTATTTGGGACAACCCTTGTCCACCAACCGGGAGAATTAGCGGAAGTTCCCGCATCGCGATAAACTGTAACTTCTTGAGGCGTCATTGCTTCATTTCCCGGACAAAGTTGACAAACTTGAGCTTTAGCGGAAGTTTTTAGCTCCTCATGATGTTTAAAATCATCCGGACGTTTAGCCCGTTCTGTGGCAATAATCACCCATCTTCCAGTAATAGGATCTTTTCTTAGTTCAGGCATATAATGCTCTCCTTAGTTTAATTATAATTTAAAAATTAAAAATTTAATTTTAAGATTAACTTAGATTCGAAAAATTTAAGTTAATTCCTGCTATATACACTACGGGCTAAAGTATAAAAATAAATTCTATCTACTCCTTTTTCTTTTAAAGTTCTCGCGCATTCCCTTAAAGTTGCTCCGGTAGTAATTACATCATCTACTAAAATTACCTTGCCGGGTAAATTATTTAGAATATTTACCTTAAAACTTAATTTAACATTATTAAGACGCTCTTTTCTTTTTAATTTATTTTGGGGAGGCGTATCTTTAATTTTATGCAAAATATCTTCCCTTACTTCTAAATTTAAAAATTTTCCTAAGGCTTTAGCTACAATAGAAGCTTGATTAAAACCTCTTTGTTTCATTTTTTTATAAAATAAAGGCACAGGTATAATCGTTTCCGCGTTAAAATTAATTTTATTTTCTTTTAAATAATTACTTATTAATTCTTTTAATGAATCCGCTAAATTAATTTTCTTTTTATATTTTAATAAACAAACGGCTTTTTTTAAAACTCCTTCATAAATTCCTAAAGAATAAGCTTTAGCGCAAAAAAAATTTTTTTTACATTTAGAACAAAAAATTTCTAAAAGAACAAACTTTCCGCAAATCTGACATAAATTATTTTTTTTAATTTTACTTTGGCAATCTAAACAAAAAACTGAATTATTTCGCTTTTTACAAATTAAACAAGCCTGAGGGAATAAAAAATCTAATAATGTTTTTATAAAACTCATTTTTTATGTTCTTTTAAAACCAAAAAAACAAATTCAGGCAAAATTCTAATTTTAAATTAATTATCCATCCGGGGGCGCGCTTAAGAACCCCTGAAATTACATCTAAACTTCCTCCTACTCCGATCCCTACCGGCGCGTTAAGAATATTTCTATATTTTTGATACCACTTTTCTTGTTTAGGATAACCTAAAGCTAAAAATAAAATTTGCGCTCCGCTTTGTTTAATTTCTTGAATAATTTTTTGATCATCCTTAAAATATCCATGATGAAAACCCGCTATTTCTAAATCGGGATATTTATTTTTTAATTTAAAAGCGGCTTTTTGGGCGATTCCCGGATTGCCTCCCAAAAAATATACTTTCCATTTTTTTAAACTGGACATCTGGCAGACTTTTTCTACCAACTCTACTCCGGTTACTCTTTCTTTTAAAATTATACCTTGTTTTCTTAAAGCCCAAAGAATCCCGATAGTATCGGGCACTACCAGCTCCGCTTGATTAATTATTTTTAAAAATTCTATATCTTTTTGGGCTCTTATCGCCATTTCCACTCCTAAAGTAACTATTAAATGGGGCGAATTTTCTTTTATAAAATTTTCAATTTTCTTTAAAGTTTCTTCAAAATTTAAAATATTAAGTTTTAGTCCCAATATTTTAGTTTCCAAAAAATTATTTTCAAGCATTAAATTTAATCAAATTTTTAAATAAGTTTTTAATTTTAAGAAATTATTTTCTCCTAAGCCGGGAATTTTTTTTAATTTTTCAAGATTTAAAAAATTTCCATGAATTTCACGGTATTTGAGGATGCGTTTTGCTAAAATTTCCCCGATACCGGGAATTTGAGTTAACTCTTCAAGACCGGCTAAATTAAGACTAATCTTCCCTTCTAATTTTGGTTTATTGCGCCCGGAATATTCTACAACATCATCTAAAAATTCTAAATCGTTATTTTCTTTTAATTGAATTTGTTCTTTTTGGTTGGCATCCGGCTCTTTTTCCTTTTTATTATTCTTTTTTAAATTAATTTTATCTTTATAAACTAAAGAACGGGTTATTCTTTTTCTTTTGTTTTTATTATATTTTTTATTTTTAAGAGGGATATAAACTTTCTCTCCGTCTTTTAATTTTTTAACTAAATTAACTTTTTCTAAATCAGCTTCTTTTAAAGTTCCTCCGGCTAAATTTATAAGTTCTATAATTCTAGCGCCTAAGTTTAATTTATAAATTCCGGATTTTTTTATTCCGCCGCAGATATAAACTAAAATTCTGTCTTCTTTTTCATTTTCTCTTTGAATAATCTCAGGGTTATCAGGGTTATCTTGTTTAAATTTTAATAAATAATATTTATAATAAATTCCTCCCCCGACTAAAATCAAAGTTAAAAAAGATATTAAGATTATTTGAAATCTTTTTTCTAAATTAAACATTTTCTAAATCGAATTTAATTAATTAATTTTTTATTT
>JACPDS010000028.1 GCA_016183885.1 Armatimonadota bacterium | reverse complement strand
ATGCTCCTTAATTTTTATAAATCACCAATTGAAATCTGCATTACATCCAAAAATTAATTATCATATTTCATTTTATAATTAAATCGAAAACTTTATTGCATTAAAAATCGCTTATATTCCCCAAAAATACTGATCACTCGAATTTATATTTTTAAAGCAAAAGAGAACATTTAAAATATTTATTTGCTATAATTTTAATTTTAGATGCATGGTTTTATAATAAATTTTTCCCAAAAAATTTTTTCAATATCATTTAACTCATTTGATGAATTATTGATAATAGACATAAAAATAAGCATATTTCCATTTGAAATTTTTATTGGAAATTGTTTATCTTTTTGCTTCAAAATAAATTAAAAATTATTTTAGAAATCCAGCTCAATTGAGACTGAATGGAAAAATAATGTGAAAAATCTTTTAAATTGTTTATTATATTTGTCGCCAAATTATTAAAAAAAGGAGTAATCTTATATACATGAACAAAATGTATCAACATATGGGAATATACCTAATAGCTCAAATAGAATCATTATTAAGGGTCCGATTAATAGCATTAAAATTATGCAACAATTTTATATATTCTAAATTTATTTTTTATTTGGTCTTTATTGAGCAAGTATTTCTTACTTTTTATTTGATATTTCAATCAATAATTGAAGTTATTGTTCCAAATTTAAACATTAGAAAAATTTATTGTAGTAAAGTTTAAATTGCTCAAATTTCAAACATAATTGTATGATGGCATCTAATTCAAATTAAGAAAATTATTTTATTAGAGAAATCATTCTGATGTGCTTCTGTGTTTCTAAATTTATAATAGCATTAAAATCCTGTTATTAATTAGTAATAGAGCTTGAAGATGATAATGTTTCAGTCTAAAGGTCTTCTTCTAAGGAACTTAAATCGCTTTCAATAATAGATTTTTTTGAATTTTTATTATCTTTTAATTTTGTCATTTCTTTATTTTTAGCATTTTGCTTTAATAATTTTTAATATTTTTCAGGTAAAAGATTTATTATATTTTTATTTTCTTTTAGTAGCATTTTTTTCTATTTTTCACTATCCATCTTTTCTAATAATTAAAATAAGTTTTACAATAATTCTTACTCATCCAAAAGACCTAAATTCTTATGTAATATTGCCGTATTTTATATTTTCTTTTTTAATTATTTCTTTTTTTTCTTCTATTTTTTATCAATATTTTAAACATTTTAAGAATTTTCATCTGTATATTCAATTAAATATTTTTAATACTATCTGACAGCTAATTATTCCCTTTTGATTCTGAATTTTTCAGTATCTTCTAATTCAAACTCTTCCCATTCTCCTGATGATTAAGAAGTACCATCAGATACGTTACTTGAAGAGCGGTCTTCGACATCGGAGTAATTTGAATTCTTTTTATTTGAATTTGATTATTAAGATTTAGATTTATAATTAAAACTATTTGACCTTTGAGAACTTTCTCTACTCTTTTAATTTTAAGATAATTTGCAAGAAGAAGATATTAATCGCTTTACTGCTGCGATTAGTCAGATCAAAGATTATTACGTGCAAACAACGAATGATAAAAAATTATTAGAAGATGCTATTCGCGGCATGTTGAATGGATTAGATCCGCATTCAGAATATTTGGACAAAGAGGCTTATAAAACATTATTGGTATCGACTAGTGGGGCATTCGCAGGTTTAGGAGTGGAGGTGACTGGGGAATTTGGTGTGCTAAAAGTGATTAGTCCCATTGATGATACGCCTGCATCAAAGGCTGGAATTAAATCAGGTGATTATATTGTTGCCATTAATAATAAACTTGTTGATGAAATGACATTAAATGAAGCGGTTGATGCGATGCGTGGTAAAAAAGATACGCAGGTTAATTTGACTATCATCCGTAAGGGTGCAAAAGATCCAATACATTTTAAATTGACCCGTGATATTATCAAACTTGTCAGTGTTAAGGGTAAGATGGTTGCTTCAGGCTTGGGTTATATTCGTATTAGTCAGTTTCAAGAGCCGACTGCGTCATTAGTGACTGCGGAGATCAATAAATTAGAAAAACAAAATGGTGGTAAATTAAAAGGGTTGGTGCTTGATCTACGTAATAATCCAGGTGGTTTATTAGAAACAGCGGTACAAGTTTCAAATATTTTCTTAGATAAAACGACTTTAAATAATAAGTTCAATAGCTTAATTGTTTATACCGAAGGTCGCTTGCCGACCGCGCAATATACTGCTAAAGCCAGTGGGAAAGATATTTTGAATGGTGCGCCCATGGTGGTATTAGTGAATGAAGGTTCTGCGTCAGCTTCTGAAATTGTGGCAGGTGCTTTGCAGGATTACCATCGTGCGGTGATAGTAGGTAAAACAACTTTTGGTAAAGGATCTGTACAAACGGTATTACCATTAGATGAAACGCATGCGATCAAGCTTACTACTGCGCTTTATCACACGCCATCCGGTCGTACGATACAAAACAAAGGTGTGATTCCTGATGTTGTGGTTGAAAGTTTCAAAGTGGCACCGAAAAACACAGCGGATGATTCTATGTTAGGGCCGATTCATGAGTTTGATCTTAAAGGGCATATTAAAGCCCAGCCGACAGAGAATATTATTACAGATGGTCAGAATAATTTAAATGATTTGGCGCAGACAGATTTTCAATTGTATGAAGCTGCGAATATATTGAAAACCATGGCGATGTTGCATCAACACAATCAAAATGTCTTGATTGGGACGGTACAGCATTAATTTTAATGCTGTTTTTTGGGTATATTGTCTACTGATGTGACTGTTTTTTCTAGCAGATTTGGATACTGTGCATCAATAAAATCAAAGATTTTCTGTAATTGAGGATCGTTATTAATTCTTCCTATAGAGTCAATAATACTACTAATTTTTTTCTGATTTGACAGAGTTGTATTGGATAAGATGTTATGCACTTCCTTGCGATATAGTTTTGTAGAGAATAAGGACCATTTGGTATACTCATGCAATAATACTAAGATTTGTGCAGCTTTATCATCCTTATTTATCTCAGGATGTTTTTTTAATGCGGCATTAATTGTATCTATACAGTCATCAAAAGAGATTTTTTGTGATGTTGAAGTGGCAAATATGCTATGTGATACTATGGTGGTAGGTTGTTCTATTTTAATCAGTAGTGTATTGAAATCTTTTTCTGAGATTAACGTGCGCAATAGCGATATATTTGAGTGCAGCCATTCTTTGCCAAAATATTTTATGAGGAAAGCATCATGATAAGGTGCGTCTATC
>JACPDS010000102.1 GCA_016183885.1 Armatimonadota bacterium | reverse complement strand
ATGCTTATGCTAAAGTGGAAAAAGGGGAAGTTTATTTAATTAATGCTCATATAGCTCCTTTTGAACTAGGGAACCGTTTTAATCACGACCCTAAGCGAAATCGAAAATTGCTTTTACATAAATCAGAAATTAGGAAGTTAATTGGAGCTACTCAAGCTCGAGGTTATACTTTAATACCTTTAAAAATGTATTTTAAAAAAGGTAAAGTTAAAGCAGAATTAGCTTTAGCTAAAGGAAAACTGCTTTACGATAAAAGAGAAGCTTTAGTTAAAAAAACCGCTCAAAGAGAAATGCAGAAAGCTTTGCGCTATAAAGAAAAGTGGATATAATAAATATGTCTAATATAGATAATAAAAGATATGCTGATTGACATTGTATCCCAAATGAGATACAATATAATTAAGAGGCAAAATAAAGAGGCGGTAAATTATGATTAAGTCGGCAATGATAAGGGCAAGAACAGATCCAAGTTTAAAAGATGAAGTTGAACAAATATTTAAAGAGCTAGGACTTACAACAACGGAAGCCATTAACTTGTTTTTTTGCCAGATTAAGCTTCGCAAGGGTTTGCCTTTTGAAATAGCTGTTCCAAACAAAACAACAATAAGAACCCTTAAGGATACGGATAAAAATAAGAATATTGTTAGGGTAAAGAATACAAAAGATATCTTTGACAAGCTTGGGATATAATGCGCAAACCGGCATATACAAAGCAATTTGAAAAAGATATTAAGAAGCTTATAAAATCAGGTAAAGACAGGGAAAGAATTAAGAAAGTTTTGACCGCTCTTATAAAAGAGGAAAATCTTGAGCTAAAATACCGCGATCATAAATTGATTGGAAAATTTAAGGACCGCCGAGAGTGCCATATAGAGACGGATTGGCTTTTAATATATAAAATATTCAGCGATGAAATAATTTTTGAAAGAACCGGTTCGCATTCAGAATTATTTAAATAAAGTAAATGATGTCCGCCTGCCCCGATGCTAAACAAATAGTGAATAAGGCAGAATAAGCGACAAGGGGTGCAAAAAAGTTGCATACCTTATATCCTTATGTTATAATAATAATGCGGGGGTGAAAGGTTTCGACGGATTGAGTTTTGGCAAAAACAGCAAGCCGAGTTGCCGCTAAAATCGTTAAAAGGGCGGAAAACAAATAAACGCTAATCGTGAATTGGCACTAGCGGCTTAATTTAAACCGCTACATCCACCTCTTTAGGCTGGCGGAAAGAAAGTGGGTGTTATTTAAGTCAGCTTACTCTTTTAGAATGTTCCGGCTAAAATAGGAAATTTTAGGAACTAAGATTAAAAGCTCCTGTTTGGGAGAGTGATTAATTCGAAAAAAATAAAACCCAAACTAAGCTTGTAGAAGTTTTGTGGGAGCCTTTCCGGACGCGAGTTCGATTCTCGCCACCTCCACCAAAGTTTATTTGCGCGAAAGTTTGACCCGTCTTTGCTTTTTTTAAAGGCAGTTTTAAGTTCTATTTTTAATTTTCGATAAACTGCTAATATTTCTAAGAGTTAGTATATTTTTACAAAATTATTTTTATTTCCCTTTACTTTTCCAATATATGTCGTGAGAAGAATTATAAATAATGAAAATTATGTAATTTTTTTTATATTCTCTGGCGAAAATGCCATCCCGCCGCAACGTCAGGGCGGACATCTATTATTAAGAAGGTGAAAAAAAAATGTTAAACAAGGCAGATTCTAATCTTAATTTTCCTAAGCCTAAGACTGAAATTTTCAATGATGATGAGATTGCTAAATTTCCTCGAGGCGAAACTTTAACTTTAACAAAAGGAGAAGCACAGAAAAAAAATGATCAAGAAAAAATAATTTTAAAAATTCAAAGAGTTAAGACGGAAATAGAAAAATAAAAGATTTTGGAGCGGCTCAAAGTTTTTCAAGAATATTGCATGAACGTTATTTAGAATTAAGCAAGTTATAATTAAATAATCAAATTGAAGAATTAAAAATACGTATGAATGAATATGTATCTTGGGGAGATTTTGGAGCGGCTCAAAATTTAGGAAGAATTTTAAAAGCTAAAGAGCAGGAATTAGCTAAACTTAATAATAATTTAATTAATGCTTAAATTTAAAATATTTCTAAAAGATTATTTAATTAAGTTTAAAAAAAAATGGCGCTTTTTCATCTTAATTATTTTCTTTCTTTCTAGCTGCGGAGGAAACAATTCGCTTAACATAGCTACTTCAGCTTCTGAAACAGGAAACGGGACGCTTACCGCAGAGGATAATAATATTTCCGGAACTTTGCAGGGAGCCGGTTCGAATAATTCTCCTTTGAATTGGAACATTAAAAGTTTCCTTTATATTTTACAAGGTTATGAAACCACATCTTTAGACATTATAGGAAAAACTCATTTTGACTTAATTATTATGGATGCTTATAAGACAGATACTATTCCTTTTTCTCGGGAGGAAATTTTTAATTTAAAAAACAGCTCCGGAGGCTTTAAAAAAGTTTTAGCTTATATGAGTATCGGCGAAGCCGAGAGCTACCGCTATTATTGGAAGAAAGATTGGAAGACAGGCAGTCCTTCTTACATAGGAGCGTTAAATCCCGATTGGCCGGGAAATTACAAAGTAAAATATTGGATTTTAGGCTGGAAAGATATTATTATGAATGATAATCAAGGAGACAGCCGTGGATATTTAGATCGGATTTTAGATGCTGGATTTGACGGCGTATATTTAGATATTGTTGATGCTTATGAATATTGGCTGGATCAAGGTATCGAGAATACGGATCGTTTAATGGTTGATTTTGTAAAAGAAATTTCAGAATATGCTAAATCCAGAAATCCTAATTTTAAGATTTTTTCTCAAAACGCGCAAGAACTTTATATTCATCCTGATTATTTAAACGCTATAGATGGGATTGGGAGAGAAGATACTTATTATGGATATGAAGAAGATGATTTAGCCACTCCTCCTTCAGTGACTCTTGAGATTGAAAAAGGATTGGATGTTTTTAAAGCGGCGGGCAAGATTGTTTTAAGTATAGATTACGCTGTTACTCAAGCTAAAATTGACGATGCTTACGAAAAAGCTTCTCTTAAAGGGTATATCGAGTTTTGCACCATTAGAGATTTGAGCCGGATACCTAATAATGGTCATATACCTTTAAATTAAGAATTAAATCGGATAAATCCGCAGTTTTTGAGTTTATTTTCTTAAAAAGCAGTAAAGTTTTGCCAGCGCCTATCCTATATTTATTTTTATAAAATTCAAGCAGGATTAATTACACAATTTAACTAAGTAATTATTAATGTCCATAGAGTTCAAGAAAATTTTATTCCCTCTAGATTTTTCTCCTTATTCTTTAGAAGTCTTGAAAAGCCTTAAAAATTTAATTCCTTTGGGATTAAGCGAAGTAATTCTTCTTTATGTGATTAATACGCAGGAACTGGTTTTAAATTTTAAAGAAGGAGAAAATTACCTGGAAATTCTTAAAAAAGAAGTTCAAGAAGAATTAAAATTAAAAGCTGAAGAGTTAAAAAATTTGGCTTTAAAAGTTAAATTTTTTTTAGAATTAGGAATTCCTTATTTGGAAGTTAATCGCATAAGCATTGAGGAAAAGATTAATTTAATTGCGCTGGGAGCGCAGGGTAAAACCGCTTCTTTAGATTTATTTTTAGGCGGCACGGCTTTAAAAATTATTAAAGAAACTAAATTGCCGGTTTTAATCCATAAATTAAATACTTTAAATAACCCTGAATTTAAAGAGAATTGTTTTAAAAAAATTTTATTCCCCAGCGATTTTTCAGCATGTTCCCAGCAGGCTTTTAACTATCTTTTAAAATTAAAAAATGTGGAAGAAGTTGTTTTAGCGCATATTCAAGACGAAAGGATAATCAAGCCGTATTTATTATATAAATTAGAAGAGTTTAATCAAAAAGATAAAAAACGCTTAAAAGAAATGAAAGAAAAATTAGAATCTTCAGGAATAAAAGTGAAAGAATATTTAGAATTAGGAATACCGTATATGAAAATTATTAAATGGGCGCAAGAAGAAAAAGTAAGTTTAATTTTAATGGGTTCCCACGGAAAAACCGCTTTAAAAGAAATGCTTTTAGGGAGTGTTTCAGAAAAAGTGCTTGAAAAATGCCTCTCTTCGGTTTTAATAGTTAAAGAAAATATGCTAGAAGATTAAAATTTAAAAATTTCTTTAAAATAAATGAATTATATCGGCAAATCTGTTTTTAGATTAGATGCTCAAGATAAAGTAACCGGCAAAGCTCTTTTTTTAGATGATTTAAAATTTCCCGGAATGCTTTTTGCCAAGTGTGTTATTGCTAAGATTCCTCATGGAGAAATTTTAAAAATAAAACTAGATAAAGCTGAAAAAATTGCCGGCTTAAAATTAATTTTAGATTCAAGCTTTAATTTTAAATTTGAAAATGAAGCCGGTTTAATTTTATCCGATCAACCTTTAATTGCTTTTAAGAAAGCAAGGTATTATGGAGACTGCGTCGCTTTAGTTGCCGCCAGCGTTCAAGAAGCCGCTCTTTTAGCCGCAAGCTTAATTAAAGTAAGCTATAAGGCGCTGCCCGGTTATTTTTCCGTAAAAGACGCTCTTAAAAAAGAGGCTCTTTTTATTCATCCAGAAGGCAATTTACTTACTCATTTAAAATTAAGAAAAGGAAATATAGAAGAAGGTTTTAAAAATTCTGATTATATTATAGAAGCTCTTTATCAAACACCTCATCAAGAACATCTTTATTTGGAAACTCAAGGAGTAATTGCCGTTCCTCATTATGACGGCAGAATTACTATTTATGGGTCTTTGCAGTGTCCCTATTATGTCCAGAAATCTGTTTGCAAAGTTTTAAAAAAAGGATTAAATCAGGTAGAAGTAATTCAAACTGTAACCGGAGGAGGATTTGGCGGGAAAGAGGATTTTCCTTCCGAACATTGCGCAAGAGCGGCTTTATTAGCAGAGATTACCCGTCAGCCGGTAAAATTAGTTTTTGATAGAAGAGAAGATTTTATTATTACCGGCAAAAGACATCCTATGGAAATGCATTATAAATACGGAGTAAGAAAAGACGGAATAATTCAAGCCGCTCAAATAAAGATTTATGCCGATTGCGGAGCTTATGCCACTTTATCGCCAATAGTATTATATCGGGCTAATGTTCATGCCTGCGGTCCTTATGTAATTCCAAATATAAGCGTAGATACTTTCGGAGTTTATACTAATAATTCTCCTTGCGGGGCTATGCGGGGTTTTGGCCAGCCTCAAACAGCTTTTGCATCCGAGGGTATTTTAGATGAAATTGCCCAAAAATTAGGAATTGATCCGATAGAATTACGTTTAAAAAATGCTTTAAGAATAAACCGGGAGACAGCCACCGACCAAGTTTTAAAAGAAAGTGTAGGATTAGCGGAAACCATTAAAAGCGCCAGAATTTCTTCTAATTGGGATAAAAAAATAAAACAATATTCTAAAAATAAAGGCTCCAAACGCAGAGGAATCGGAGCAGCTTGTATTTATTATGGAATAAGTTTAGGTTCTAAAGGCTGGCATTTAGATAAATCGGGCGCTCATCTTCAAATTTGGCAGGATGGAACGGCAAGCATTGCTTTAGGCGGCGCGGATATGGGACAGGGCGCTTTTACGGTAATTGCTCAAATTGCCGCATCAGCCTTAAATCTTCCTTTAGAATATATTAAGATTTTAGAAGTAAATACCAGTTTTGTCCCGGATAGCGGCCCTACTGTTGCTTCTCGAACAACTACGATGAGCGGAAAGGCTGTTTTTAACGGAGCTTTAATTTTAAAAGAAAGATTATTAAATTTAGCTTCTATAATATTAAAAGTTTCGCCATCTAAGATTAAACTTAAAGGAATGGGTTATTATTTTAAAAGAAATAAAATTCATTATAAAGATTTAGTTAAGGAAGCCTATTTAAGAAATATTAATTTATCAGCTTTTGGCTGGTATTCTGCTCCTCCTTTAAAATGGGATAATGAAATTTCTCAAGGGGAGGCTTATTTTGTTTATGCTTTTGCCACTCAAATTGCCGAAGTAGAAATAGATTTAGCTTTAGGCATAGTTAAAGTCTTAAAAGTTACCGCAAGTCACGATTTAGGGAAAGCCATTAATCCTAATTTAATAGAAGGGCAGATTGAAGGAGGGGTGGCGCAGGCTTTAGGCTACACACTTTATGAGAATTTGGTTTTTAAAAAGGGAATTATTCAAAATCCTAATTTATCTACTTATGTTATTCCTCTAAGTTTAGATGTTCCTTATGTAAAATCTATTTTAGTGGAAGATGCGTATTCCGAAGGACCTTTTGGAGCAAAAGGAGTAGGGGAGCCGGCTTTAATCCCCACTGCTCCAGCCATTGTTAATGCTATTAACAATGCTTTAGGAGTGAGATTCAGGAAAATACCAATTCTCCCTGAAGACATATTTTTCAAGAAATTCTAAGCACTAAATCTTAAATTCTAAACAATATCAAAATTCAAATCTCAAAACATATTTTGTATTTTGGTTATTTAATATTGTTTAGAATTTAGGATTTTTATAAAGGCAGGAGTTAAGCTGTTTTTAGTGAATAAGCGAATAGATGATTAATTAAAAATTTAAAATTAAAATTTATATAAAAAGAGGGAAAAATATTATGAGGATCGGTATTTTAACCGGCGGAGGAGATTGTCAGGGATTAAATGCCGCTATTCGAGCTGTAGTAAGAAAATCCTTAGATTATAATTTTGAGGTTTATGGAATTCAAAGAGGCTGGCTGGGTCTTATTGAAGATCAAATGGAAAAGATGACTCTTTCATCGGTTTCAGGAATTCTGCCTTTAGGAGGAACAATTTTAGGGACCTCCCGCACTAATCCCGCTAAAATAGAAAATGGTTATGAAAAGATTGAAGAAGTTATAAAGAAGCGGAATATTGACGCGCTTATACCTATTGGAGGAGATGATACATTAGGGGTTTGTTTAAAGCTTTTAGAAAAAAATATTCCCGCAGTGGCTATTCCTAAAACTATGGATAATGATGTAGGCTTTACGGATTATTGTATTGGATTTGATTCGGCTGTTTCTATTGTAACTGACGCGCTGGATAAATTACATACTACCGCTCATTCTCATCATCGGGTAATTATAGTAGAAGTAATGGGCAGGGACACCGGCTGGGTAGCTTTATACGGCGGGTTAGCAGGAGGAGCGGATTGGATTATGATTCCTGAAGTTCCAGCTGACGTTCAAGAAGTTTGCGAGCATTTAAACCGCAGACGTTCATTAGGCAAGGATTTTAGCATTATTATTGCGGCGGAAGGCGTAGCTTTACAGGAGGTTATTTTAGAGGATGACTGCGATAGCATAGATGCTTTTGGGCATGTGCGTTTAGACCGTAGAAATGTCGGTCAGATTATCGGGAAACAAATTGAGAAAATCACCGGTTATGAAACTCGAGTAACTATTTTAGGTCATCTTCAAAGAGGGGGTTCTCCCTCTGTTTTTGATAGAATTTTAGCCACTCGTTTAGGAATAGAAGCGGTAAAATTAATTAAATATGGACAATATGGAAAAATGACGGCTTTTCAAGGAAATCAAATTACTTCAGTTAACTTAGCCGAAGCTTTGAAGGCTTCCCCTAAAAAAGTTTCTATTGAATTATATCAATTAGCTCAAATGTTTTATTAAAATTTTTTGGAGTAAAATTGCTTGGGGGATAAATTTACTTTTTTTAAATTTTCAATTTTTAGCTTAATTTTATTTTTAGGAATAAATTTTTTTGTTTTTTATAATAAGAATAAAAAGGAAATAAATTTTAAAAAAACAGAAGTCTTAAATTTAGAAAAAGAAATTGCCGATTTGCGGAGAAAAAATGAAATTTTAAAGAGAGAAATTTATTTTTTAAATACCGATCAGGGCATAGAATCGGCGGCTCGAGAGAAATTAGGTTTAGCAAAACCTAAAGAGATTATTTTTTTATTGCATAACAAGAAGAAAGCTTCATTATTCCCAAAAAAAGCGGAAGTAAAAAATAATTTTGAAAATGAAAATAAAGCCGGCTGGTTAAATAAGTTGAAAAGCTTTTTTAAATTTTTTCATTAAATTTGACAAATTTTTCAATAATATTATAATAAATAAAATTATTAAATTTAATTTTAAGGAGTATAAATTAGGGAAGTATGCCCTTGGAAGTCGGTTCAATTGTAGATGGAGTTATTACGGGAATTACTAGATATGGAGCATTTATAGAATTACCTGATAAATCTTCCGTGTTAGTGCATATTTCTGAAATATCGAATGATTATGTAGAAGATATTAATAAAATTTTAAAAGAAAAAGATCCTGTTAAAGTAAAAATATTAAAAGTTAATTATAAAGGGCAGTATGATCTTTCTATTAAACAAGCAGATTTAGAAAAAGAAACTAAATTTAAAAATAAAACATACAAGCATAAAGAAGAACCTTCTTCTTTTGAAGATAAATTAACTAAATTTTTAAAGGAAAGCGAAGAGAGGCTTTTAGATTTAAAACGTAATGTGGAAGCAAAGCGCGGCGGAAGAAGCCGCCTGCGTTAAAAAAAATTAAAATTCAGGATAACAAAGGAGGAAATTATTATGGGAGGCAAGGAAGCGCAAATTATTCTGCCGGCATTAGGGAATCTGGAAAATAATCTTTTATTTTTTGTTCTTGCTTCAGCGGTTATTTCTATTTTATTTGGCTGGTATCTTTGGAATAAAGTAATTAAAAGAGATGCCGGCTCTAAAGAAATGCAGGATGTAAGCGCCGCTATAGAAGAAGGAGCATTAGCTTATTTAGGACGCCAGTTTAGAACAATGTTAATTTTTGTGGTTTTAGTGGCTTTTGGCTTATGGTTAATGTATAAGTCAATTTATATTGACAAGCCGATTTTAGCCGTAGGAATAGCGGTAGCTTTTTTAATGGGAGTTTTTGCTTCATACGGAGCAGGTTATGTAGGCATGCGATTGGCGGTTAAAGCTAATGTCAGGGTAGCTAACGCGGCTTTATATAGCTTTAAAGACGCTTTAGAGATCGCCTTTCAAGGCGGCGGAGTTTCGGGTATGTTTACTATTGGATTAGGACTGCTTGGGGCGGTTTTAATTTTTATGGGATTTCAACAAGACGCTATGAAGGTTCTGGTGGGCTTTGGTTTTGGAGGATGTTTAGCGGCTCTTTTTATGAGAATGGGAGGGGGAAGTTATACTAAAGCGGCTGATGTAGGGGCGGATTTAGTGGGGAAAGTGGAAGCTGGCATTCCTGAAGATGATCCCCGCAACGCGGCTACTATTGCTGATAATGTAGGAGATAATGTTGGAGACTGCGCCGGAATGGCCGCGGATGTTTTTGAAAGTTATGAAGTAACTCTTGTAGCGGCAATTATTTTAGGCGCTACAAGTATGCTTGATCCGGGAATTATTGCCCGTTTTGGCAATAAAGCTCCTTATTTTGCGCTTACTTTAATTATTTATCCTTTACTTGTCCGCGCTATTGGAGTATTTGCTTCAGCGATTGGAATTTTTAGCGTTCGAGGCAAAGAAGATATGAAAGATCCTATGGTTCCAATTAATATAGGTTTTTGGTCATCGGCTCTTGTTTCTTTACTGGGTTGTTTTTTAATAAATTATTTTTATCTTAAAAATCCTTTAACAGGCCTGCCTGATTTAAGATTTTTTTATGCTACCGCTGTAGGAGTAGCTTTAGCTTTAGCTACTTTATGGCTGACTAATTTTTATACTCATATTGATAAACCGCCGGTTACAGAAACGGCTTATTCTGCTAAAACCGGCGTAGCTACGATGATTTTATCAGGACTGGCTCAAGGATTGCAAAGCAGTGTCTGGGCGATTATTTTTATAGCCGGGACAATTTTATCCGGTCTTTTAATTTTTAACGGCGAACCGGCTTTACAGATGTACGGAATTGCTTTAGCAGGTTTAGGACTGCTTACTACTACAGGCTATATTTTAGCTATGGATACGTACGGACCGGTAACCGATAATGCTAATGGAATTTTTGAAATGTCGGGAGCGTTAAAAAAATATGAAAGCGGAAGCAGAGCTTATGCTATTGTAGCTAAACTTGACGCTATCGGGAATACTACCAAAGCTTTAACAAAAGGGTTGGCTATTGCTACCGCGGTGATTGCTGCTACAGCTCTTTTTAGTTCTTATGTAGAGGAAGCTCATTTAATCGCTAAAGGGATTCAAATTAATATCCCGCATATTTTTATTGGATTTTTAATCGGAGGAGCGGTTCCATTTTTATTTTCCAGTTTTGCCATTAATGCTGTGGGAAGAGCGGCATTTTTAGTCGTGGAAGAAGTAAGAAGACAATTTAAGGAAATTCCCGGAATTATGGAGGGCAGCGCTAAACCTGAATATTCCCGCTGTGTGGATATCAGCACCGCCGCGGCTCAAAAAGAATTAATCAGTCCGGCAATTTTAGCTATTGTTACTCCCGCTTTAGTGGGTTTTGGTTTGGGAGTAGATTCTCTTGGAGCTTATTTAGCCGGATCAATTTTAACAGGCCAATTAATGGCGGTATTTATGTCTAATAGCGGCGGCATCTGGGATAATAGCAAAAAGAAAATTGAAGAGGGATTATTGGGAGGAAAAGGCTCTCCGGCGCATAAAGCCGGAGTAATTGGAGATACGATAGGAGATCCTTTGAAAGATACGGCTGGACCGGCTATTAATCCTTTAATTAAAGTAATGAATTTAGTGGCTATCTTAATTGCCCCGATAATTATTAAACCGGATTTAAACCTGATAATTAAAATCTCAATTGTAGCTATTTGTGTAATGTTATTAGCTTGGGCGGTTAGTTTTAGCAATCGGGGAGGAATAGCGGAAAAAGTAATCAGAGATGAAAATAATAAAAAATTAGAAACTTCTTTAGCTAAAGAAGAAGAAGGAGTGTTAGTTTAAAAAATTAAAGATTTAAATAAAATAGCTTTAATTGATTTAGGCACAAATTCTATAAAATTTTTAAAAATTTTAAATCAAAAGCTTACTTTTAAGGTTGTTCCCACCCGCTTAGGCGAAGGATTGATTAAAAGTAAGCTTTTAAATTTTAAAGCCGTTCAGAGGACTTTTAAGGCTTTAACAAATTTAATTAAAGAAGCTCGAAATGACAAAGTAGATAAAATTGTTCTTGTTTCTACGGAAGTTTTAAGAAAAGCTAAAAATAAAAAAGAATTTTTAAGACTTTTTAAAACTAAATTTAATTTAGCGATTAAAATTTTAAGCAGGAAAGAAGAAGCTGAGTTTGGGGCTTTAGCGGTTTTAGAAAAATATTCTATTAAGAGTCATCCGTTAATTGTGATTGATATTGGAGGAGGAAGCGCTGAAGTCAGCCGCCTTTTTGGCAGGAATAAAAATTTTAAAAGCTTGCCTTTATTCATTAATATAAAATTAAATAAAATAAATTTTTTAAAAGAAAAAGCTGATTTAGTGGGAATTGGAGGAACGATAGTTGCCTTAGCCTGTATTTTTTTAAAATTAAAAAAAATTGATTTAAAGAAAATTGAAGGTTTTTCTATAAATTTGGCAGATTTAAAAAAACTTAACCAAGAGTTTTTAAAACTTTCTTATAAGAAAAGAGAAAAAATAAGCGGATTAGAGCCTCAAAGAGCGGATATTATTTTAGCGGGAGGAATGATTTTAGAAGAGTTTATGAGAAGATTTTCTTTTAAGAATTGTAAAGTTAGCAGTGTAAATTTACTTTTTGGATTATTAAAGGTAATCTAAAATATTTTGTGTAATTTTGCAGGGCTCTTCCAAAATACTTCATCGCTTATATACGTTCCAATGCAAAGTCGGAGCGCCCTCTCCCCACTGTGGGAGAGGGTAAGGGTGAGGGGTTGCAGCTCTATTATTTAATCAGTCTGTTTATTTCAAATATAGGAAGAAGCATAGAAATTACCACA
>JACPDS010000018.1 GCA_016183885.1 Armatimonadota bacterium | reverse complement strand
CCGGAGGATTTATTAAAAGAGAAGGACGTCCTACCGAGAAAAGCACTCTTACCTGCCGCCTGATTGATCGTCCTATCCGTCCTCTTTTTCCGGAAGGGTTGCGTAATGAAGTGCAAATTATAGCTTTAGTCCTTTCTGCCGACCAACAAAATGACTCTGATATACCGGCAATTATCGGCGCCAGCGCCGCCTTATCTATTTCTGATATTCCATTTTGCGGGCCAATTGGCGCGGTAAGAATTGGACTGGTAAATAATAAATTTATCTTAAAAGTTGGAAATTAAATGTAGATTATCTTTAGAAAGCGTTATCTATAATTTATAAAAATTTTCATGATCATAAAAATTCTAAAGCAATATTAAAGAAATCGTAGAATTAATTAACGAATTAGTTGCTAAAGCTGGAAAACCTAAAACAAATTATCCGCTTGATAAACCAGATGCAGATTTAGAAAATATAATTCGGCATCATTTTACAAAAAATATTCGAGAGGCTATGCGTATTACTGATAAAGCTCAAAGAAATAAAGCTCTTAAAGAAATTTCAAAAGATGCGGCTATTTCTATATTAAAAGAAAGTCTTGGAGAACATCGGGATCGTTTAATTTCTATATTAACTGAGAAACGCTCTTTTGATTTTGAAATAATTGTTAAGAAAATTCAAGAGGAAGAATTAAAAAAAATGATTTTGGAAGAGAATCTCCGGCCGGATGGACGTAAAAATGATGAAATCAGAAAAATCAGCTCCAGTATAAATTTGCTTCCCCGCGCTCACGGCTCAGGATTATTTACTCGCGGACAAACTCAAGTATTAACCATTTTAACTTTAGGCACAGTCAGCGATGAACAAATATTAGATGGTTTAAAGGAAGAAGACTCAAAATACTATATGCATCATTATAATTTTTCTCCTTTTTCTACTGGGGAAACAAAACCTATGCGCGGGCCGGGAAGAAGAGAAATCGGACACGGCGCTTTAGCCGAAAAAGCCTTGTTTCCAATGCTCCCTAAGAAAGAAGATTTTCCTTACACTATTCGTTTGGTTTCTGAAGTTTTAGAATCTAACGGTTCTACTTCTATGGCCAGCGTATGCGCAAGCACATTAGCATTAATGGATGGCGGAGTGCCGATTAAAAGTCCTGTAAGCGGAATAGCTATGGGATTAATCATACAGGATAATAAATACGCTGTCCTTTCAGATATTCAGGGATTGGAAGATGCTTTAGGGGAAATGGATTTTAAAGTGGCCGGAACTGAAAAAGGGATTACGGCTTTGCAAATGGATATAAAAATGCAGGGGATTAATTTTGAAATTTTAGAATCATCTCTTAATCAAGCCAAAAGCGGACGTTTTTTTATTTTAAATAAAATGAAAGAATGTATCGATAAACCTAAAGGAGAACTTTCTCTTTATGCCCCGATTATTTTTACAATGCTGATTCATCCTGATAAAATTAAAGATGTTATAGGTCCGGGCGGAAAAATCATTAATAAAATTATCGCTGAAACCGGAGTAAAAATTGATATCGAATCAGACGGAAAAATCTTTATTGCCTCAGTTAATAAAGAAGGCGGAATTAAAGCTAAAAAAATAATTGAAGACTTAACCCGCGAAGTAGAAGTAGGAGAAATCTATTTGGGCAAGGTAATGAGAATTGTTAATTTTGGGGCTTTTGTAGAAATACTGCCCGGAAAAGACGGATTAGTGCATATTTCTCAACTTGCTTTAGAAAGAGTGGAAAAAGTAGAAGATGTGGTAAAAATCGGAGAAGAAATCAAGGTTAAAGTAACAGAAATTGATTCCCAGGGTAGAATTAATTTAACCCGCAAGGGTTTAATAGAAGCGCCGGCTCATTCCCAAAATGAACAAAAAAATTCTTACAGGAAAGAAAAATTTTACCGCTAGCGTGAGTTTATCGCGAAACCCGTTGTAATTTCTATAATGCTAGGGGAAAACTGGACCATTTTTAAACCTTGCTTAAGGTGTAAAAAGGAGTATAATTTTTACATTTACAAGGAGTGTGCTAGCTCAATAATTCGGTAACTTTTTGGAGCTTGTCAAAGGGAGTTTCATAATTGAGACCCCCATGCTTTCTTAAATGGTTATATTCAAATATATAATTCCCTAAATTCGTAAAAAGCTCCTCCATAGAATTAAATGAATTCGGTGTGAAAAACTCATTTTTAATAATTTTCCAGAATGCCTCAATTTTTCCATTCGTT
>JACPDS010000017.1:13552-19829 GCA_016183885.1 Armatimonadota bacterium | reverse complement strand
TAAAATCAAAATTAATAAAAAAGAAAGCTTGATTACTTCGGGATTACCTCGAATTTTAGCAATTGCCCTAGTTTATTTAATTGGAATAATGATTATTACAATTACTTTTTCTTATGTAATTCCTAAAATAAACTATGAATTTCATAAATTTTCCAGTAATTTTCCAAATATAATTTCTCAAACTAAATCAGCTTTTGAGAACTTTTATTTTAACCAAATTTATCCGTTTTTGCCGCAAACAGGGAGAGATTATCTTGCATCTATTTTAAATAGTTTAAGTGAAGCGGTAAAACATATTGGAAATTCTATTTTACAGAAATCTATCCCGGTGGTAATTAAGTTTTTTTCTATAGTAGCGGGCTTTTTTATCGTTCCCTTAATTACTTTTTACATTTTAATGGACGTAGAAATTTATAAAAAGGGGTTTTTATTAATTGTTCCCAAGAGGATGAGAGATGATATTTTAGAACTTTTGGCTAGAATAGATAAAGTTTTAGGAAGATATATCAGGGGTCAATTAATTGTTTGTTTATGTATAGGAATTTCCGTTACTATTGCGTTAAAAATTTGGAAAATTGATTATGCTTTTTTAATAGGAGCTTTTGCCGGAATTGTTGACCTTATTCCTTATTTAGGAGTAGTAATCGGATTAATTCCGGCTTTAATTTTAGCTTTAATCAAATCGCCTCTGATTGCTTTAGGCGTATTAGCTACGCTTTTAGTTATACATTGGTCGGAAGGTCATATTATTGTCCCTTTAGTAGTCGGGCAAAGCTTAAAACTTCCAGCCTTGATAATTATAATTTCTCTTTTAATCGGAGCGGAATTAATGGGGATTGCCGGAATGTTTTTAGCTGTTCCAGTAGCGGCTATTTTAAGAGTATTAATTAATTATTATATAGTTGAGAAAAAAGAAAATATAGAAAAAAACCCCTCGTAGCGATATTCAGCTTTGAAGAATGATCAGCCATAAAAGAACAATGTCTTATTATATAATAGGGTAGTTAATAATATTTTAACTCCCAAGGAGGCATGAATATGCAGAAAAAATTTTTCGCTTTTACTTTGGCGCTACTTATAGTTATTTCCGTCAATATTTATTTTGCCGGGCATGCGGCGGAGAATCAATCTGCAAAAGGAGATTCGTATAAGACAAAAGAAGAAATAACCTGGGAAAATTTTGGCGCAGACATAATGAAGAATGCGCCTCAAGAATTGATAAACGGCACCGATTTGGACAAGGCAAAATATATTATGAGTAAAACAGGAAATCAGCTTAACAACCATGGACTTATTCCCAATACTTCATATGTGGATCGGCAGGTATTAGGCGGAGAGAAAGGAACCTGCGGAGATGTTTCAAATAAATTATCTTATGCATTGAAAGGCGCAGGCATAAAAAATACTTATCTTTTTGGCGAAAAATCAATGTCCATCGGGTCTAAAATTTATCGCGCCATAACAGATCCTTTAGATGTTAATCCTGATCACGGCGGTATTGTTATATATTCTAACGGCAACGCGTATATGTTTGATTTATGGGCGCATGGAGTTTTAAATAAGTCGTTTCACGATATTCCAAACAGTGAATGGAACGGGATGACAGTAAAAGAATGGGAAAGCAGAATGAAAAAAGCTGGATATGTTGATTTCTCTACACTGTCAAAAGATAATGAGTACGGCGGGAAAAAATATAATAATGCGGTTGACGCAGTAAAAAATTTTATAAAATCCCAGCTGCCTAAAATCCCGGAAGAAATAAGAATTGACGGCAATTCATCATGGGAAGGCATTTTTCTGGCGGAAAAAACTTTGCAGTTTGACGCGCGCATTGTTTATTCAAAACCCGCCGGAGGAAACTGGCCAATGGAAGTTTTGCTGAATGGACAAACTATTTCCTCCGCGCTTCTTAATAAAGCGCAGAATTTTAAATATAAAGACGGAAGAACATTTTCTTATCTTAGCGGCAACGGCACAAGCTGGATGCTTTTCTACAGCCCTAATTTTAGCGCGAATAATTCTACGGCGGGAGGCGGTTATCAGGTGCTAACCAATCCGGGAGAGGCTTATAGATATAAATGGGATATTTCTTCGTTTGGTCAGGATTTGCTAACAATAAAAGTGCGCATTGTAAATAACGGCAATGCGCTGGGCAATAAGATTGTTATTCGCGGTTTAATTGTGCAATAATCAGGGGGCTTTTTGATAAACCAAGAGGAATTATATGATCTGATATAAAGTTTAATAAAAAAAATGTTGAAGCGCGCAGATTAATCTTGGGATGGTTCAAAAAAAAATAAAAAGTGCCAGAAGAAGGTGACGCATCAGAATTGATTGAAACCAGAAGCATATCCACTGAAGCAAAGTTTAATTGTTCTGAACAAAATTTTTATAGAGTATAACATTAACACATTGGTGGAATTGGGTGAACCTTTGAGATAATCTCACCCCGGAAGTTCGTATGGGAAAAAATGGCTCCCTGTCTAAAACTGATTCAAACTTTATTCCTATAATCCTGCCCAATACTATCCATCAATGCAAGAAAAAAAATTTAGGCAGATGATTCCCTTATCGTCGCAGGCTCGCCCTTGTTCGGCTTCATCTGCCTCCGGCATATTCTGCACCGTCCTTTATGAGCCAGCCCCCCCAAAAAAAAAGAGTTTTTTATGGTTGAGTTAAATTAATTTTTTGAAAAGCTCGCAAGATTAAAAAATATTATTTTTCTCATTAAAACAAAACTGACATTATTCGTTGCAAAATTAAAGCGAACCCTGTTAGAAAGTTTAGAAGGAGCTTCTCCGCCAACAGCAGATCCGCCTTTGGCGGAAAATTTCCCCTAAACTATTTTTAACTCCATCCTTTCGGACGGAGCCTTCTTTCTAACGGGGTGAAAGGTTTATTTTAATTTTGTGAAGAAATGTATATTAATAAAGAGTATATTAATGTTGAAACCAAAAAACGTTTAAATGGGGGTCTTTATGATAAATCAAGTAGAACAAGAAACAATAAAAACTTTTCATAAATTAATTATAGGTGATTGCACCAAGATGCCGGAAGTTGAAGATAGTAGTGTCCATCTTATGGTTACGTCTCCTCCATATTTTAATGCCCCATTTGATTACAAAAATTTATACAACGATTACCAACATTATTTAGAAATTTTAAGAAAAGTTGCAAAAGAAGTATATAGAGTTTTAAAAGAGGGAAGAATTGCAGCTTTGAATATTGACGATATGCTTGTAGATGGAGAAAAGTTTCCTATTGTTGCAGATGCAACAAAGATTTTTCAAGAAACAGGTTTCAGATATCGGGACAGAATAATATGGAAAAAGCCAGAAGGATATTTGAGAATTAGTAAAAGGAGTGGCGTTATATTACAACATCCTTATCCAATGTATTATTATCCAGATAATTTGTTGGAAAGTATTATAATTTTTCAAAAAGGGAAGTTTGACTATAAATCTATTGCTCGAGGCATAAAAGAATCTTCAAAAATTAACACTAGGGAGTTTCAAAATAATAAATGGTATATGACATTATGGGAAATGACAAATGTTCTACCGGGTTCAGTCCTTGAGAAAGATATAGCGGCTTTTCCCGAAGAATTGCCATATAGAATAATAAAATTATTTTCCTACAAGGGTGAAACCGTACTAGATCCATTTGCAGGAAGTGGAACTACCATGAAAGTAGCTAGGCTTTTAGAAAGAAATAGTATAGGATTCGAAATAAAGAAATCATTGGAAACAATCATTGGGGAAAAATTGGGATTTGGGGACCAAAAAACAATGTTCCAAACTGAAGATAGTTTCGAGGTAATTATTAGGAAGGAAAGAGAATATGGATATATCAGCTGAAATAACCAGCATAAATTATAAACCTCTATTATGCAAAACACTAAATGAATATAAAATAAATAAGCTCACAATGGCCTTGCAAAAAGAAGCTACTTTCATTCTGCAATTTAATGACAAAAATAAGTTTGCAGTCAGCTGGTGGGTGTCAGCCAAAAGAACGCGTTCATACCCATATGCAAGAGTTTATAACTCATTGAGCTTTGCCGGAAAGAAAATTACTATTATTCCTATTTTTAAAGACGAAGGAAAAGATGGCGATAGGGATTTTCTGCAATGGGATACTATTTCATTAATGAGCTTGTTGGGCGTTTATGCTATTATTTCTTATTATGTGAAAGCCAATAAAAGTCCAAGGTATAAAAATAAAATAACAAATCAGAGGTTCAATGCACAGCTGATTATAGAAGAAATGAATAAATTGCTGTCTTACCAGTCAGATGCGCTTCATTGGAATTTAGAGCAGATTGAAAAAGTTGGAAAAATTGGACAGCAGGCTCTATTGTCTTACAAAAATATTTCAAAGAAATTGCATATAAAAATGCATTCAGAAACTTCTGCACAGAAAAAAGTTGACGAACTTTTAAAGGGCAAAGAACAATTTATGAGCTCTTCAAGAAGTCTTGCCAAGAAAGCTCAATCAAGGGAAAAAGTTACAATTCAACCTAAAGAATTTATTAAGGCGGGAGATAAAGCGATTCTTACAATAAAAAATTATTTGGGTGGCTATTATTATTTTACAGCCGATGAAGCCAAAATTATAAAAGATAACGTTCATTTAATTGAAGCAAAACATTCGGCTGAAGGGAGATTACCTGCTTTGGACGATATAAGAGATGGCTTATTGAAGATGATTTTATTTACGAATTTGAAAAATTTAAAGATAAAAGACAAAAGATATAAGCCAAAGCCTACATTGAAACTTTCTACCGGCTATGGTTTTAACAGAAGTGAACTCAGTGCTAGCCAAAAGAAAATATGCGAGTTATTAAAAAGTGAAGCAGAATCAAACGGATTCAGTATTCAGTATATATAAATTATTATCAAGGATAAAATTGTCATGAAAAAAATTAAAAGTGCTTTAAGATATCCGGGCGGCAAATCTCGGGCAATTAAGAACATATTACCTCTCATCCCAATGAATTTTAGGGAATTCAGAGAGCCATTTGTTGGCGGTGGATCTATATTTATGGCAGTTAAACAATTTATTAAACATAAGGCAAATTTTAAGATAAATGACTTAAATTATGATTTGTATTGTTTCTGGCGTTTTGTAAAAAAGGATGTAGATAAGTTAATGAAACAAATCTCTCTTATTAAAAAAACTTACAAAAATGGACGAGAACTGTTTAAATTATATATAAAAGGTGAAAAAAAATATCAATTGATCGGTTAAGATTACTGCCAAGCATTTTAAAAGATGTCCAAGTAATGTATGGAGACTATGAAAGACTTTTATTCCAAAAAGGTGAAAGTGTTTTTATATTTTTAGATCCGCCCTATTTAAAAACCTCGCAATCGAGACTTTATGGTGAGAACGGAAATTTGCATACTTCATTTGATCACAAAAAATTTGCAGATAATATGAAAAAATGTAAGCATAAATGGTTACTAACTCTGGATGATTCGCCAGAGATCAGACTTTTATTTGATTTTGCAAATATTTATCCATGGAAACTGCAATATGGTATGAATAATTACAAACAAGAAAAAGCAGAAATGGGACATGAACTTTTTATTTCAAATTATGAAATTTCTTTGCCCTAAAAAGTGATTTTATGCTATTTATCAAAAATGGCGCAAGCAGTGTCCGCCAAAACAAACAAATTAAATTGATTAGTGCAAAGAAAGCAATGGTATAAGATTGTGGACGATGAGAAAAATAAAATTTTGAAAGAATTAGCAGAAACGGAATCTCAAATAAAACTTCTTGCAGAACATAAAGTAAAGCTTCTCTATAAATTAAACGAAAAAAAAATCAAGTGGTCGGGTTTGTCAAGACCAATATTTAGAATTTTTAAGGTGCAAACCCTTGTTCTTTACGCTGCTAACTTTTCAATATAAACCTCCTTCTTTAAACAAGCTTCTTTTAAATAAATTTGACTTGGCGTTTTGTAAGCTAATGACTGATGAAACCTCTCAAAATTATAAAATTCAAAATATTCCTTTAAACCTATACGCGCTTCAGAAATGCTCCGATAACTATGCGTATATATATTCTCATATTTGACGGAACGCCATAGCCGTTCAATAAATACATTATCCAATGCTATTCCGCGGCCATCCATGCTTATGCTGATATTCCTATTAATAAGTTCATCTGTGAAATCTTTGCTCGTAAACTGGCTGCCCTGGTCCGTATTAAATATAGCCGGATTACCATACTTAAAAAGCGCCTCTTGTAGAGCCTCTACACAAAAACC
>JACPDS010000017.1:0-13541 GCA_016183885.1 Armatimonadota bacterium | reverse complement strand
CAAAAACCAGCATCCAGTGTATTGGATAAATGCCAGCTCAACACATATCGACTGTACCAGTCGATTATAGCTGCCAAATATGCAAAACCACGATCAAGCCGGATATATGTTATATCTGCGCTCCAAACCTGATTCGAATAAATTGCCTCTTCATCTCTTAATAAATACGGATAAATTTTATGATGAATATTAGGCTTACTCAAAAAAGGTTTCGGATAAACAGCTGCAAGACCCATCTCACGAAGTAAGCTTCGAACCCTGTCTTTCCCGACTTCATAACCAAGACTTTTCAAATGAGCAGTCATTCTGCGCACCCCGTAAAATGGCGCTTTTGTATATTGTTCGTCCAATAAATTCATAAGTGTTATATTAGACTCATTTATTCCTACAGAACTATAGTAGAAAGTCGATCTATTTACATCCAGCAAACAGCATTGTTTCCGGATACTGTATTTTATATCATTTCTATCTATAAGATTCATTCTTTCTTTTATCCCAAAAGATCCAATTTTTTTTTAAGCCAGTCATTCTCTACTTTTAATTCACCAATGTTTCGATATAATTTCTCAACTAGCTCTCTTTTTCCATCATCCGTACGACCTGTATTTGAATTAAATATTGTCCCTGCATTTTCCAGAAGTTCCTTTTTCCATCGAACTATTTGATTTGAATGAACTCCGTATTCCGAACTTAATTGAGATAAAGTCTTTTCGTTTTTAAATGCTTCTAAAGCAATTTTCGCCTTTAATCCGGCATCATATTTTTTCTGCATTTCTGAACCTCCTTTTTATTACTTAAATTATAATTCTTTTTACACCTTAAGTAACCTCTAAAAGTGGTCCAGTTTTACCCGACCATTATATAATTTTCGCTGAATTCTCTTGCTTTCTGAGCATCCACAGTCCATATAAGTTTAACTCCTCCAAAACTTTTACCGGTTATTGTTTTTATAGACACTGATTCTCCAAACAGTTTTGCATCCACTTCTGGTTCTGTGATAGGAATCTCGGTTTCTACATTTACCTCGCCAAATTTATAGATTAGCAAAGCAACTATTATTCTCTCCCGAACTGAGCCAACTTCCATTCCTGTTTTGCCTGCTCTTGAGCTTTCCAATTCCGCGAGTTGGAACAAATAGGGCAAGCGCCTTTGTATCTTCTCTATAAGTTTTTTATCTTCAAATATTTCTATCAAACGACTATGTATTCTTTATTCCTTTCCTTTTTAAACAAAAAATATATATAAAATCCCCTGCACTGTTAACCACTTCTGGGTGCAGTGGATTGTATTGACTGGCTCCGACGGTAGGATTCGAACCTACAACCAACCGGTTACGTTTGACCCTCATGTTTCCATAAGGAACGGACTATCTCATCATCCTACTACGCTAAAGCTCCGTCGGACAAGTCCAGTTATACAATAAAATATAAACGGACTCATCCGCCGAAGTCCATTAAGGACGTAGGAGGACGGCGGGCGCTAGAGGGCTTATTGGCCAGGCTCCTCATCCCTTAGTCTCTGCGCCTTTCTGGCTACTTTCAGCCTTTCACCAGACTTGGCTCAGGATTACCGCCAACATTACTTGCTGCGGCTTCCCTGAATTCACCCGCTTTTTCCACTGCGCATTACTGCGCAGGGCTGCTGACATTTCACAGCCGGTTGCTCTGCCATTGAGCTACGTCGGAACACTAAATTTTTATTATTTTATAAAAATTAATTTTTTCCTTTTTTAAAAAATTTATCTTTGATATTAAGAAATTAAAAGCTCTCTTTTTTATTCTTAAAAATCTTCTCCAAGTAAATTAATCATTTTATACGCCATTTGATCATCTTTAGATAAAGCTAATACTTTTTGAAAAGTAATAATTGCTTCTTCAAACATTCCTCTTTTATAACACATTAATCCTAAATTATATAAAGCTTCCGGAAATTGAGGCATAAATTTAATCGCTAATCTAAATTCATCCCGGGCTTGTTCATAAAAAGCTTCATTTTCAGCCATTGACAAGCCTAAAATAAAATGAATATCAGCTTGTTTAGGGTCAAGATGAGCGGCAGGAGTTTGATTTTTATCCGCTTTCATAAAAGGCGAGAAAATTCGCTCTAGAAGTGAAGATTCTCTTTGATAAGTAGGTTTTTTAGCATAATCAGCCGGATTAACTGACGAGGCTGCGCTTTTTTTGGTTTTTTTTACTAAGAATTGCGGTTGACGGTCATATTCCTTGCGTTTATCAGGATTATTTAAAATATTATAAGCTTCCACTAATTCTTTCATTTTTTCATCTGAATAAAGTTTTAAATCAGGATTAAGGTCTGGATGATACTTTTTAGAAAGCATCCTATAAGCTTTACGGATTTCATCAGAAGTAGCGGTAGGAGCTACTCCGAGAATTTTATAATAATCTCGTTTAACCGCCATTTAGATCAACCTCTTATAAAGTTTCTAAAATTTCTTTAACTTCTAAATCTTCGGGGTCTAATTTTAAAATTTGCTTAAATTGCACTTTGGCTTTCTTATTATCACCTGTTTCCAGATGAACATTAGCCAAATTTCTATGAGCGGAAATAAAATTTGGATAATGTTTGATAATTTCTTCAAATATCTCTATTGCGTCTTTATATTTTTTTATTTTAGCTAATGTAATTCCTAAATTATTATAACATAAAGTATCGTCAAATTTTGAATTTATCGCTAAACGATATTCTTCAATAGCTTCTTTGTATTCACCTTTATCAAATAATGCGTTGCCCAAATTAAAATGAGCTTTTCCATATTTTGGATTAATAGAAATAGAAGTTCTATAACTTTTGATAGCTTCAGCCAGTTGTCCATTTTTTTCATAAGCTACTCCAAGATTATTATGCACATCGGCATACCGATGAATAATTTTAATATCTAAAACCTTTTTAAATTCTGAAATAGCTAATTCATACAAACCTTCATCAGAATAAAGTTCACCTAGTTTGCGATGAGCTTCAACATAATTAGGATTAATACGCACAGCTTTTTGATATTCAGCTATAGATTTTCCAATTTCACCTTTAGCTTCGTAAGCATTAGCTAATTTATAATGAACATCGGCATAATTTTCACTAACCTGTAAAATGGCAGTATAAGCTTTTATGGCTTCATCTACCAAATTATTAATTTCAAAAGCAAAAGAAAGTTCCAGAAGCTTATTTATTTCATTGGGGGAAACACTTAATTTATTTTCTCCTTTTGTTAAGTTTGTTCCACATTCATAACAAAATTTATATTTATCTAGAAGTTCGGTTTCGCAAACAGGACAGATCAATTTAATAATTACCTCCTTACAAATTAAATATTAAACTTGCTTCTTAAACAATATTCATATAATATTTTTAGTAATTCTTTATAATTTATCATTTTCCTTTAAAAAAAACATATCAAAAATATTTATAAATATAGGAATTTGTAAATATCATAAAGAATAAAATAAAAATGTTAAAGTTATGGAATTTTTTAAAATTAAAAAACTCTTTTAAGTTAATAGGTCTAAGAGTAATTTTACGACCTGTCTTGAAAAGAGACTTTAAGATAATCAATCAATTTTTTAAAGATCAAGAAATAATTGAACTAGCTTTTGGAGTAAAATATGAAAAAAATTTTTTGAAAAATATTACCTCGGATTATTTGCAAAATCTACTTTTATGTTTAAATAAAACTTTTGTAATTGAAGTAAATAAAAAGATAATTGGCTTTACCACTTATACTTATGAAGCATCTCAAAATTGTCATATTCGTCTGGGAATTACTATTGGAGATAAAAAATATTGGAATCAAGGTTATGGAACTGAAGCTTTAAAAATTTTTTTAAGTTACTTATTTAACAAAATTAAAGTAAATAAAATTATGCTTGATACAGCTTTATTCAATCAACGAGCTCAGCGCTGTTTTGAAAAATGCGGATTTAAAAAAATTAAGAGAGATTCTGAAACTAATTTTAATACGGCATTTTCTAAAATATGGATGAGTTTAAATAAAGAAGATTTTAAAGATGAAGCGGCCGGATAATATTATTAAATTTATCACCGCAATTTTAATGGGACGGGAGTATCTACAGGCGCGGAAATTATATTAATAGTCATTTCTTTAATGCTGTTATTTATATTTAAGGTTATATTTTGGGTCGAGGAAACTTCTTTTGATAAATTTAGGGAAATGAATAAAATATGAGAGTTGGTTTTATTGTTTTTACGTAAAATTAAAGATAATCTGTCAATATTACCGGCAATTATTTTTCCATTTCTTAAAAGTTCTCCCGAGCCGTTTAAATAATAACTTACTTTATAAGATTCTCCTTGCGCTCCTTTTTTATAAAACCAGAAGCTATTTTTCAGCCTGGGCAATAAAACAAATTGTTCGTTAAAAACCAAATTAGTCCAGGGATTGAAACTGTTATCAATAAATTTAAAATCTGTTCCAATATGATCTATTAAGGTTAAAGAATCGTGAAATAAATTAGTTTTTGTTTCGCTTTTCTTATAAATATTAAGAATATTAATTAATACCACAGAAAAAATTACTCCAATTATTATAAGCAATCCTATATTAATTAAAAATTTTATTAAATTTAAATATTTCTGTTTAGACATAAAAACTTCTTTAAATTAAATTTATCATTTTTTAGATTTTTTTGGGGGAATTGCGGGAATAGGTGTATTTATAGGTTCAGAAATTATATTAATAGTCATTTCTTTAACGCTGTTATTTATACTTAAAGTTATGTTTTGAGTTGAAGAAACTTCTTGTGATGAATTTAGAGAAAAAAATAAAGAATAATTTTCTAAGGAAGAGTCTTTAGAAATGTTTTTACGTAAAATTAAAGATAATCTATCAATATTATTAGCAATTAATTTACCATTTCTTAAAAGTTCTCCTGAGCCGTTTAAATAATAACTTACTTTATAAGATTTTCCTTCCGCTCCCTTTTTATAAAACCAGAAACTATTTTTCAGCCTGGGCAATAAAACAAATTGTTCGTTAAAAACCAAATTAGTCCAGGGATTGAAACTGTTATCAACAAATTTAAAATCTGTTCCAATATGATCTATTAAGGTTAAAGAATCGTGAAATAAATTAGTTTTTATATCTCCTTCTTTAAAAAGTTTAAGAATATTAATAGAGATTATGGAAGAAGTTGCCACTATTATTATCATTAATCCTATTTTAATTAAAATTTCCGGAAAACCTAATTTCTTCTGATTAGACATAAATACTCTCCTTATACTCAAAAATTTAATTTTAAAATACTATTTTTAGATAAAATTCAATTATTTCGGGAATTTTCCTTTTTTATAATTTATCCTTAACTTAAAGTTAATTTGTCGGTATATAAGTAATATAATATTAATGAAATTAGGATTTTTAAACATGAATCTATTAATGCCGATAACCGAACCTATTAAAACGCTAAATTTAAAAAAACAAACTTTAAAATTAAAAGCCCAGAATAATCTTAAAGAATCCAGCCAAGAATTAAAAAATTCTGCTATAGCAAATATCAATCAAAAACTTAAAAATTGGACAGTCCTCATTTATATGCAGGGTAATAATGAACTGGGTTTATCAATGTTAGAAAAATTAAGACAATTAGAAGAAGCAGGCTCAAATCAAAAGATAAATATTCTAGCCCAGATCTCAAAACAAAAACAAACCGGCAGCTTTAATGAAAATAACCTTGAAGCCAAAAGACTTTATATTATAAAAGGCCCTAAATCTTATATAGCGCAAAGTTATTCTCAAGAATTAGAAAATTTAGGCTGTAAAGATCATAGCGATCCGCAAACCCTTGCTGAATTTATTAACTATGGAATAAAAAATTTTCCAGCAAAACATTATCTCATAATACTTCATAATCACGGAGACGCCTGGATGGGAGGCTGGCGAGATAATAGAACCAATCAAATACTTACTCTCCCAGAATTAAAAGAAGCTTTTAATAAAGCTGAAATACAAACAAACCTCAAGCCCGATATTATCGCTATAGATGCCTGTCTTATGGCTAATATGGAAACTGCTTATCAATTAAAAGATAATGCCGATATTCTTTTAGCATCAGAAGAAATGGAATATTCTTATTACGGCACTGGAGATATAACCGCTCCATTAGATAAAATTTTAAATAAAATCTCTAATAAAACTCTTCAAGGAGAAATTTCCCCAAGAGAATTAGCTAAAATTTGGGTGGAAGAATGTAAAAACGCAAGGAGCACGCCTACTCAATCTGCAATTGATTTAAGTAAAATAGAAGAGACGGCTAAAGCTTTAAATCAATTAGCTGAAAACTTACTTAAAACTGACACTCCTCTTGAAATTTTAAGAGAAATTATTTATAAAACTCAACATTTTTCAGTAAATGAAAAAATTAAGCCTTTTATTTATCAAAAAGATCTTTATGACTTTGCGCAAAAAATTTATATTCATCCAAATATAAAAGATGAAAAATTAAAAGAATCGGTAAAAAAAATTATCGAAAAACTTAATAAAACAATCATTTCTTCTAAAAATCAAGCTAATTTTACGGCGAACGCTTATGGCCTTTCGATATATCTGCCTACTTCTATTGAAGGAGCGGAAAAACCAAAAGAATTATTAGAAAAAGCTATTTGCCAAAAAATTAAAGAAGATATTTATTATAAAGATTTAGATCTTGCAAAAAATACTCTTTGGGATGAATTCTTTAATAAAATCGCTAAAACTTTTCCTAAAGAACAAGAGTTAAAAAATATTCCCCCCGATCATCTTCCTGATTTTGGAATAGATAAAGAAGAAATGGATATTAATATGTATAGGACTAAAAAATAGATTGGAATTGACAATCTGGAAAGCATGATATTCAGGCCGCCTCGCCCCGAAGTTAGGTCAGGGTGAAAGCTGCAAAGCACCGCTTCGATGCCGGTTCGCTCCGATGACTCCGGCTTTCGTATCGGACTTTTGTCGGAGAGGGGATTTATATTTTTAGAGCAGGTTTTAAAATAAAAATTAAGAATACTTTAAGAATATATTTATAATTTTAGGAAAGTTCTGGAGGTAAATATTTAAATGAAAGTGGTTATTTTAGGCTCTGGAAGACAAGGAGCGAGATTAGCTTTGCTGCTGGAAGCAGAAAATTATGATGTTTCCATAATTGATAAAATTTCTGATTCATTTAAAAGATTAGAACATTTTAAAGGAGAAAAAATATTAGGAAATGGAATTGATATAGATACTTTAAAAAAAGCCGGGATTGAGAAAGCTTACGCTTTTGCCGCAGTAACTAATGGCGATAATACTAATCTTATGACTGCTCAAATTGCTAAAACTATTTTTAAAGTTCCTAAAGTAGTCTGCCGCGTTTATGACCCGCGCCGCGCGGGAATTTATCATGATTTAGGCTTAGATACAGTTTGTTCAACTACTGTAGGAGCAAGAATGTTAAGGAATATTATCTCCACGCCTAAAATCTTGCGTCAATATCAAATAGGAGACGGCACGGCTTTAGCTATTGAAATAAAATTAGGAAAAGCTTCCGAAGGGAAAAAAATAAAAGAAATTGAAATTAAAGGTGAATTTAGAATTTCTGCGGTAATTCGCGACCATATTCCATATGTTCCGTATCCAGATTTTGAATTAAAAGCCGGGGATCAAATTTTTGGAGTAATTAAAACCGAAGGCTTGGAAATTTCTAAAAAAATTCTAGAAATTGAAGATTATGCTGTAAATTATCCTTTAAAAGGAGGATATTAATTAATAAATTCTACATTAACTGGCCGGCTCTCGAGCTATATTTTTTGATTTAAAATCTTAATTTAAGACAATTATATAATGGAGGGGATATAACTTAATGTTTATTATTATTGTAGGAGGAGGAAAAGTAGGTAATTATTTAGCTATAGATCTTCTCTCAAGCGGGCAAGAAATTAGTTTGATAGAAAAAAATAAAGAAAAATGCAATCAAATCAGTGAAATTTTAGGAAGTTTTGTCATTCAAGGAGATGGATGCATATTATTCTTTCTATGATAGAACAAGAAGTAGCTTATAAAGGAATAATGACTTCCCTTGGAATAAAAAAGGGCGGGATAGAAATAGTAGAAACTTTAATTACCAAAGAATCCCCCGCGCTTAATAGAACCTTAAAAGAATTAAACACCCCTTCTGATTGTTTAATTGCCGGGGTTATTCGTAACGATAACTGGCTCATTCCAGATGGGAATACAGTCATTCAAGTTAATGATATGTTAATCACCTTAATAAAAAAAGAAAAATTTAATGCCTTAAAAAATATCTTAATGGGATAAATATGGCAAATGAATATAAAATATACTGCCAATCCCATCTTGGCTTACGCAAAAAATTTCTCCTTGATGGGCCTCAATAATTTCCCTGCAAATGTATAGCCCAATTCCCATCCCTTCAAAAACTCTTGTAAAACTTGAATCTATCTGATAAAATTTTTTAAAAATCTTCTCTCTTTCTTCTTCGGGAATTCCTATGCCTTGATCTTCAACTTGGATTTCAATCCATTTCTTAGGGGAAACTTGATTTATTTGAGAAAGATAATTTTTTATTCTAATAATAATTTTTCCGCCTTGAGGAGAGAATTTAACAGCATTTTCTAAAAGATGATTAAAACAATGCCCTAATTTTTCTTTATCGGCGGAAATCTTTAATTCTAAAATTTCTTCAATTAAATTTGTCTCTAAAATAATTTCATGACGGCTTACTCTTTTTTGAAAATCTTCTTTTAACTCTTCTAAAAAAGGAATCAATAAAATTATTTCTAAATTTAAAATTTCCTTAACTTTTTCAATATTATTTATTATAAAAAGATCATGAATAAGCATATTAAGACGAGAAGTTTCTTTAACAATTACTTTAAGATATTTTTTTATTTCTTCGGAATTAAAATTATCTAAACCATCGATAAGCATTTCTGTATAACCTTTAATAGGCACAATAGGGGTAAGAAGCTCATGGGAAAGCAAACCTATAAACTGAGATTTCGAAGCTTCCAGCTCTTTTATTCTTTGAAAATTTTCTGCTAGTTGTTTATATAATCGAGCATTTTCTATAGCTATAGCGGCTAAATTTGCTATAGCTAAAAATTGAGGAAGATCTTCAAAATTAAAACTGCCGCTTTTTTTATTAATCACCTGCATTGTTCCAATAATTTTATCTTTAAATTTTAAAGGAACACACATCATATTTATAGTTTTTTTAAAAGTAACTTCGTCCCCTTTTTTAGAAAAACGCGGATCAGCTTCAGCATCTTCAATAATAAGAGGCTCTCCTGTAGCGGCTACCTTTCCGGCAATTCCCTCTCCCGGCTTTAAAGTAATTTTCTTTAAAGCTTCAGATTCCTTGCTTTCTATTACTTCAAAATAAAGTTCTTGGGTCTTTTCATTTAATAACATCAAAGAAGCATCTTCACAGTCAAAATTGTCTCTAGAAACTTTCAATATTTTTTCTAAAAGCACTGATAAGTCTATACCGGAATTAAGATAAAGAGAAATCTCCGCCAATTTTTCCAGTTCTTTAATTTTTTTAATCAAGATTTCACTCAAATCTATTTTCCTTTTAATTTTTAATTATTTTATATAAGGATTAAAAGAGCCGATCTTTAAAGCCGGAAATTGTTTCTTAAGTAAGTTCAACCAATTATTTATTCCTAAACTTTCTTTAGAGGGATAAACTTCTTTAAAATAAAATTCCGGATCAATATTTAAATTTCTAAGCTGTAAAAAATTAATTTTATGCCTTTTTAAAAAAACTCTTAAAAAATCTAATTCCTCTTTCTGATCGGTTATTCCCGGCAGTACTAATAGATTTAATGAAACAAATTTCCCCGAAGAATTAGCCAGTTCAATAGTTTTTTCTATATCCTTAAAGTCATAATTTTTAGGCAGATAATATCTTTTATAATGCTCTGGATTAGCGCTGTTTAAACTTATTCTTAGACTGTCTAATCCAGCCTTAAATAATTCTCTTAAAGCTAAAGTATTGCCTCCATTAGTATTAATATTAATTATTCCTGTCGATACTCTAGCGCGAACCTTATTAATTGCTTTTCCAAGCAATAAATAATTTAAACTTGGTTCTCCTTCACATCCTTGTCCAAAACTAATTATGGCTTCATTTTTATTTAAATGATTCAACATAATTTCTAATATTTCTTCTAAGCCGGGCATAAAATTTAATCTATTTTGAGGAGAAATTCTTCCTTTGCTTTGAGAAGAAATACAGCCAAAACACCCGGCATTACATTTAGAAGTAGTGGGAATCCCTCCTTCCCAGCGTTCATAAAAAATATTTTGAGCGGTTAAACAACGATAATTAAGCGCACAGTAAGATAAATGCTTTAAAATACGATTTTTAGGATATTCTTTTAATTTTTGTTTAATTTTGTTCTTTAAATCTAAACTATTATATTGAAAAATATTCCAGCGATAATTATCTTCTATTTTAACGGCGCCGGTATAAAAATCTCTTTCCCATGTTAAAGCGGTGTATCCAAAGAAAGGTAAAATTGATAAATCTATAGATTTATAAGCCGGCAAATAAGTTCTTAAATATCCGGGAGGCAATAGAGCGCAAATAGGAAAATTTTTAAATTTTTTAATAACTTTATTCTTTAAATCATAACCTAAGGCTTGTTTTTGAGGAAGATAATAAATTTGCGCCCCTTCGGGCAAAAGAATTAAATCAGATCTTTTTAAAATTTCCTCTTTATTGCCTATTCTTCCTAAGGCTGAATATTTCTTGTTTTTTATAATTCTTCTAAATTCTTCATCGTAAAGTAAAAGATCCATTTGTAGATAAATCCTAAATTCTAAGCGCTTCCGCTAAAGGCGGAAAAACCTATATATCTCTGCTAAAAGAAAGGGCTTCTTTAGTAATTGAAGCTAAAAATTCTTTATTGCCTTTAGTTTTACCCAACCGTTCAATCATTAATTCAGTCATTTCAGGGACATCAAATAAATCTAAAGCTCGCCGTAATAACCAAATTTTCTTTAAATCGCCATTAGGAATCAAAATTTCCTCATGACGGGTGCCGGATTTTTTAATATCAATTGCCGGAAAAATTCTTCTCTCCGCCAACCGGCGGCTTAAATCTAATTCCATATTTCCTGTGCCTTTAAATTCTTCAAAAATTACATCATCCATTTTACTGCCTGTTTCAATTAATGCTGTCCCAATAATGGTTAAACTCCCTCCATTTTCGATATTTCGAGCCGCTCCAAAGAAACGTTTGGGCATTCTTAACGCAGTGGTATCTAATCCTCCTGAAAGAGTTCTTCCGCTAGCCGGTATGACATTATTATAAGCCCGAGAAAGACGGGTGATGCTATCTAATAAAATTACCACATCTTTTTTCATTTCTACTAATCTCTTAGCTTTTTCCAAAACTAATTCAACTACATGAACATGTTCTTCCGGAGGTTCATCGAAAGTTGAACTGACTACTTCTCCCTCAATCGATCTTTCCATATCGGTTACTTCCTCCGGTCGTTCATCAATTAAAAGAGCCATCAAAATTACCTCTGGATGATTAGTCGATATTCCTTTAGCGATTCTCTTTAATAAAATAGTTTTTCCGGCTTTAGGAGGAGCGACAATTAATCCTCTCTGCCCTTTTCCAATAGGACTTAAAAGATCAATAATGCGGGTAGAAATCTCTTCTTGATTTGTTTCTAAACTAAATCTTTCATTTGGAAAAATTGGAGTAAGATCGTCAAAATTAGCTCTCATTCTAGCTAATTCAGGATCTTGATTATTTACCGCCATTACTTTTAATAAACCATAATATTTTTCTCCGTTTTTAGGAGGACGCACCTGTCCTGCCACTAAATCTCCCACTCTTAAATTAAAACGTTTAATCTGAGATTGAGAAATATAAATATCTCCGTTAGATGGCAGATAAGTTTTTCCTCTTAAAAAACCATATCCATCAGGCAATATTTCTAATATCCCTGAAGAAAAATGCAAGCCTTGCTGTTGGGCATGAACTTCCATAATTTTATAAAATAAATCCTGTTTCTTGTAGCGTTGATAGCCGCTGATTCCCAAGCACTTGCATAAATCCATTATTTCATTACGGTTTATTTTTTCTAAATCCGCAATATTTTCTATATTTGGTATAGTTTCCATAAAAAAAACTCCTTTTTAGTATTAATATTTTTTAAGAATGAGAACTTTTTTTCCAATCTTCTAAAAATTTATTAATTCCTATTTCAGTTAAAGGGTGCTTAATCATTTGATTAAGAACTCGAAAAGGAATTGTGGCAATATTAGCTCCGGCTTTGGCGGCTTCTATAACATGCAGCGGATGGCGAATACTAGCGGCAATTACTTGGGTGGGTAATTTATAATAACCTAAAATTGACGCCATATCCTTAATTAAAGGGATCCCATCCCAGCTAATATCGTCAATTCTTCCTAGAAAAGGACTGACAAAATTTGCCCCTGCTCTCGCGGCTAAAATAGCCTGGTTTGCGGAAAAAATTAAGGTAGCATTGGTCTTAATTCCTTGCTTGTTCAAAATTTTAATAGCTTTCAAGGCGCTGGGAATTATGGGAACTTTTACCACAATTTTGGAAGACCAAGAAGCTAATTCTTCCGCCTCTTTAATCATTTCTCGAGTGGATAAAGATATTACTTCTACACTAATAAAACCTTCTACAATTTTACAAATATTTAAAACTATCTCTTTAAAATCTCTATTTTCTTGAGATATTAAAGATGGATTAGTGGTAACCCCTGAAATTACCCCCCAGCTGTAAGCTTCCTTAATTTCTTCAAGATTAGCCGAATCTAAATAAATTTCCATCAGTTTTCCTGCCTCCTTAAAATTAAAAAATTACCTCCTAAAAGAAGTAAACTCGCCAAAAATAAGAATAAATAATGAAATTTTAAAGCTCCTATGCCAAAATTTAAAATTAAAGCTTTGGATAAGCCGTCTAAAATATAAAAACTGGGCAAAAACTTAGCGATATTAAACATAGCCCGAGATGTATCCGCTAAAACTACAGGCATAAAAAACAATAAATATAATAAAGAACCTAAAGTATTGCTGGCTCCTTGGTTAGAAGCTAAAAGAGAAATAAAAATCCCTACGATGCAAAAATAAAAAGAACCTAATAAAATAATTAAAAATAAATTCAATAAATTTCCGCTCATTCCTCCGTTTAAAATTAAAATTAAAAAAGTAGAAATTAAAGTTAAAAATAGCCCTAAGAATATCTTGCCTAAAATTATTTCCGATAAACTTGCCGGACTAATTAATATCGCCTGAAGGGTCTTTTTTTCTTTTTCTTCTAAAAAAGAAGCCGAAACAATCATAAAACTGCTTATAATAGCAAATAAAAGCCAGGAGGGCAGTAAAATTTTGCGAGGATCTTTACTAGATTTATAAAGTCTTTGCACTTCTAAATTAACAGGCTTTTTCTCTCCTAAAAAATTTCTTATTATTTCATTTAAACTTAATTCCACTAAAGCCGCCTGTTTTGGAGAACTATTATCTAAAATCAACTGAATTTT
>JACPDS010000098.1 GCA_016183885.1 Armatimonadota bacterium | reverse complement strand
ATTTTGTTTTTATTTTTAAAAGCTATCAAGGTTTTATTGATTTATTGATTAAGGTTGGAAATAAAATAATTATGGGGAAAGAATTAAATTTAGAAGAAGAGAAAAAATTAAATAAACTTAAAGAGATTTTTAATAAATTAAGTTTTATAATAAAAAGTAAAAGAGAAAGAGAATTAAATGATCTATCTAAACTGCCCGGGAATAAGGAATTAGAGGAAATTTTATATAAATATATCGATAGTAAAGAAAAATTTGCCGTAGCCTTAGTAAATATTAATAATTTAACTTCTTATAATCATAAATATGGATTTGAAAAAGGGGATTCAGTTATCCGCCTAACATCCATAATTATTATCAACAAGGTCAAAGAATTTGGGAATAAGGAAGATTTTATCGCTCATTTAGGTTCGGACCAATTTGTTTTTATTACTACAATTGATAAAGTAGATTTGATTTCAGAAAAAATTATCCAAAGTTTTGATGAACATATTCTTTTCTTTTATGAAAAAGAAGATCGGGAAAAAGGTTATATTTTAAGTAAAAATAGAAAAGGAGAAATTATAAAAGCTCAAGTTATAAATCTTTCAATAGCGGCTTGCACTAATGGGAAAAAACCTTTGATTCATCCTTTTCAAATTGGTCAACTTATTAAGGAAATCGGTGAATATTTAAAACAAGAAAGAGGAAGCGGTTATTTAAAAGATCGCCGCTTAGATGAGAGATAAGTTAAATAAAGAAAAATTATTATTAATGGAAAAGAAAATTAAAAATTTCCCTGTTAAAATAAAATTATAGCTTGTTTATTTATGACTGTTATAGATCTGACCGACTTTTATATTAAACACATTTTAGAGGAAAATAATCTGGAAGCGTATGAAAATAGCCTGCCGGAACTTTTCCAGCATTACTTTAAATTCTGGGCCTCTCGGGAAATTTGGCATAAAGAGCTGGACAGGGGCGAAGTCATAAAGCGCAAAAATTTGGTGTTAAGCCGCCTTCCCTGTATAGAAGAAAAACTGAAACAGTGCGATTTTGACGCCGGGACATTTCAAATTATTCTCTGGGTAGGGCAAGGAACCACGAACGGACACGCTTTTAAATATAAAAATAATTTCGCGATTTTTCTTCCTCTTGAGGGATACACCACGGAAAAACAAGCCGATATTTTCATAACGCACGAGATTATGCACGCCTTTCACTACCGTGCTTCTCCGAAATTTTATTTTAGAACCGAAGAAGAGCAAACTTTATTCCTTCCCCAACTCATAACAGAGGGGCTCGCGACCTACCTCACGAAAAAAATTTGGAAAATAAACGATGGGGAAGCGCTTTGGGCGGATTATATTTCCGACGACGCGCGAAAAAAGTGGCTTGAAAAATGCAAAAATGAAAATGCAGAACTTCTCAAAGAGGTGAAAAATCTTATGGCTGCGAAGAACTGCCAAACGGATTTATTTTCAGGAGTCGACCCCAGCAATATACGAAAATCACGCGCGGGCTATTTTATCGGTTTAAAGCTTGTGGAAGCGGCGGCGGCACGGCGCAATATCTCCAACCTTGATTTGTTAAAACTGAAACAAGCTGAATTTGAGAATATAATCTCTGCCGAGATAGCAAATTTAATCAACCACGCGTCTGGAAATTAAAGATTTTCACAACACACGCCCAAAATTTAATGGTGTTAAAGAATAAAATTATAGCATGTTTTGTGATAAACTCACGCTGGAATGAAAATGACAGCGCTATCGAAGAAATTTCTGAAGCTGATTTACTTGGAGACTATCCTGCATTAAGATACGGACCACCAGATGATTCAATTTCTATAGATATCCTTACAAGACTCGGAGAAACAATATCATTTAACGATCTGGAAGTTGAAATAATTGAAATTGAAGGAATTAAAGTTAAGGTTGCAACAGTAAAAACTTTAATTAAGATGAAAAATAACACTGTAAGGCTTCAAGATAAAGCAGATGTTGAGGCGTTGCGCAATCTCTTTGGCGATGAGGTGGGTTGAAATGCCTGTATGGAAATTTCACAGCGTTGAAGAAATGATTAAACAAAATAATTATTCTAAAAAAAATAATTCTTTAAGAATACATGAACTTTTTTCTCTGCTAAGCTCAATATTGCCTCCGTTATGCAAAAGAGGCGTTCAAAAATTTCACAGCATAGAAGATGCAAATGAAGCACGTAAATTATGTGAGATTGAAAGAGCTAGATTTATGAAAAAAATTAACTAATAACTTTATTTTATTTTTAATATCAAAGTTTAATTTAGGGACAATTTTTATATTTTTTCCTCAAAACTATATAAAATGGAGCAAAATTTTATTTTTGTTTGACATTTTTAAAAAAAAGAGTATAATTATTATAAAAGAGGCATATTAATATGGATGTAATTGTTTCTCCTAAATACCAAATTTTAATCCCAAAGGAAATAAGAAAATCACTCAATATTAAAAAAGGCGAAAAATTTCAAATATATGTGAAAGGGAAAGTTATCACTTTAATTCCGGACCGTTCTTTAAAAGAATTACGGGGTTTTTTAAGCGGAATATCTATGAAGAATATAAGAGAAGAAACGGAAAGAATATGATTTTAGTTGATTCTTGCGGTTGGATTGAGTATTTTACAGACGGGCCTTTGGCAGAAAAATATGAAAAATATCTTTCCCAGCTTTTTCAGATAATTTCCCCAACAATTATACTCTACGAAGTTTATAAAAAAGTAAAAAGAGAAAGAATCGAAGATGATGCTCTTATTGCTATAAGTCAAATTATGAAGACAAATATAGTTGCTTTAGACCATAAACTTTCTCTTATGGCGGCAGAATGTAGTCTTAAGTATTCTCTGCCTATGGCTGATGCCATTATTTATGCCACTGCTCTCGAAAAGGGTTGTCAAATTGCAACCTCAGATCCTCATTTTGAACACCTTGATAAGGTAATATATATCAAATAATAAACTTCGTTCGCCAAAAGCTGATCTTAACCCGAAAAAAAAATATTTTTAAATTAGAATTGACAAGATTTGTTTGTGTTCTGAAAAAAACAGAGCTTTGCGTCTCAAGGCTAGAATAAATTCATAATTTAAATCTTATTTCTGCCTTATAATCTTTTTTGTTTTCAATGTATGATTTATAATCCGGATTAAGTGAAACTCCGCATTCAATGAATTGGAGATATCTTTCAGGAGTTAAAGAGCAATATTGCGGGGGTATTTCATTTTTCTTAATTGAAGAAATTTTAAAATTTAATTCAGAGTTTTTAGTTTTATTTTTTTTCATTCAAGATTTTCCTTAAAATATTTTTACTGCCATATTTTAAACAAAAATTGTAAAATTCTGATCCAGTCGATATGTCTAAATTATGAATTTTAATAAGAGTGATAATATCATTTATGTCTTTATTTTCTTCAATGCCTTTACGATATTTTAACGCATGCAGTTTCATTGCTATAATGTGCTTTACATCCGGTAAAATGAATTCACTCCCGAAAATATTTATTTTTTTACCCTGATTTTTTAATATAGAATACGTTTTTATATCAGCAAAAAGACAATCAATAAAAGGTAAAGTAAAATACGAGTTTTGTTTTGCTTTAAAACGCGCGTGAATACCGGTTTTAATAACTTCTTTGTATCCGATTTTATCCAAAACTTCTGATATTATACCAAAATCTTCTTCGGGAATCATAATATCAAAATCAACAGTCTGTCTTGGAATGCCCAGCATATTAACTGCCCAGCCGCCAATTAAAATTGGAATATTGGATTTACCTTTTATGTTTTTACCGAGAATTTTTATGGATTTTTCAAAAAAGTTCATAAGACAAATAATTTTCTTTATATAAAACTTGTTTGTTCGATAGGAATTTAGATTTTCCCTGCATCAAAATTATATTTAGTATTTAGGGAAGAAATACTTATAAACCTTTCGCCAAAACATGTTTGACTAAATTGGGATAAAGACAGCCATATTAATTTACCCAGACTTAATAT
>JACPDS010000106.1:3073-6340 GCA_016183885.1 Armatimonadota bacterium | reverse complement strand
TTTCTATCTGCAGACCTGAATTTATTCAAGTTATGCCTCCAAATGTTTGATTTTACTATGTTTTATTCGATATGAATAAAAAAAATCATTTAAAAAGCACTAAAATCACTGAAATTATTTGGCATTTTCGGACAGCCTGTCGTTATTTTACTTTTAAAATAGCGAAAAAATACAATTTAAAAGGATATGTTAAAAATCTATCCAATGGGAAAGTTGAGGTACTTTTTCAAGGAGAAAAAGATGCTCTTGAAAAGGCGCTAAATGAACTTTGGATCGGTCCTGTTAAAGGATTAGTAAAAAATATTGATTTAAAAGAACAAGAGTCGATTAAAATTTATCAAGACTTTTTCATTTATTGATAAAAAAAATAATTAATGGAAAAATTTTCTACTCCTAAATCAAGAAAAGATTTAATCGCCAGCGAACAAAATGAACATGGACGCGCTTATTATATTATTAAAAATCCCCAAAATAATCAATATTTTAAACTCCGCGGCTTAGAATATCAAATTTTAAATTCTTTAGACGGAAAAACTCAACTGGAAAAAATTTATCAAAAAACCAAACTATTATTTAAAGAACGAGAGCTTTCTTTAGAAGCTTTTTTATCCTTAATAGAAAAATTAGCCAAAGACGGCTTGCTTGAAAATGAAATAAGTCAAGTTAAACTTCGCTCTTTAACCTTTAAAAATTTTTTAAATTACCGCATTGCCCTTTATAATCCTGATAAAATGCTGGAAAAAATATTGCCTTATTTTAAATTTGCTTTTAATAAAATTTTTATCTCTTTAAGCGCGGCGGCAATCTTAATCGGATTATTAATTTTCATTTTTACCTGGAAATCTTTTAAAATGCAAATCCAAAATCTATATAATATAAAATCATTAATTTATTTATATTTATCTTTTATTATTTTCAATATCTTCCATGAATTCGGCCATGCTTTAACCTGCAAATATTTTGGAGGCAAAGTAAATGAAACAGGTTTCCTGTTGCTTTATTTTGAACCATGCTTTTACGTTAATGTAAGCGATGCATGGCTCTTTAAAGAGAAATATAAAAAAATTTATATAGGAATATCCGGAATCTGGGTCCAACTTTTTTTAGGCGCGCTGGCGGTTATTTTAGGGAGTTTAAATTTAAGTTTATTTTTTAATAAATTAGCTTTTTTAGTTATGACCAGCTGCGGATTAATTACTTTAATTAATTTAAATCCTTTAATTAAATTAGACGGTTATTATCTATTAAGCGATTATATTGAAATTTCTAATTTAAGAGAAAAATCTTTTAATTATTTTAAAAATTTATTTAAAAGGAAAAAAGAAGAACAAAAAGAAATTAAAGATAAACATCAAAAATTAGCTCAAAGAGAAGATAAAATTTATTTAATTTATGCGCTTTTATCTTTTTTTTATTCAGGATTTTTATTTTTTTTAACGATTAAATTAATAATAAATTTTATTTTAACGATAAAATTATTAAAGTTTTTAAGGTGATTAAAATGAAAAAACTAATGAAAGCCGTGCTTAAAACTAAAGCTCAAAAAGGGGCTGAAATTTTAAATCTAGAAATACCTGAATTGAAATTTGGAGAAGTTTTAGTTAAAGTTAAAACTACTTCCATTTGCGGAACAGATGTGCATATTTGGGAGTGGGATAACTGGGCGCAAAATAGAATTAAAAATCTTCCTCAAATTTTAGGACATGAACTAGCCGGCGAGGTGGTAAAAATAGGGGATGGTGTAAAAAATTTAAAATTAGGAGATTATATTTCTGCCGAAACCCATATTCCATGTAAAAATTGTATTCAATGTTTAACCGGACAAGAACATATTTGCGGGAATTTAAAAATTTTAGGAGTAGATTGTAATGGAGCATTTGCTGAATTTATAGCTCTCCCTGAAATTGTCTGCTGGAGGAATTCTCCGGAACTTCCTTATGAAGTGGCTTCAGTTCAAGAACCTTTAGGAAACGCTATTTATGCCACTTTAGTGGAAGATGTGGCTGGCAAAAAAGTGGCGGTAATCGGAGAAGGTCCTACAGGACTTTTTGCCGTAGGTGTAGCCAAAGTATCGGGAGCCACAGAAATTTATATTTTAGGGAAACATCCTTATCGTATGGAAATTGCCCGAAAAATGGGAGCGGATCATTTAGTTTTTGTTAATCAAATTGATCCGATTGCTTACATCTTGGAAAAAACTAAAAATGTAGGAGTGGATATAGTTTTAGAAATGGCGGGGAGTCAAGAAGCTATAAATTTAGGATTTAAAATTATCAGGAAAGGGGGGCGATTTAGCGCCTTTGGCATCCCTTCTGAAAAAGTAACTTTAGATTATTCCGGGGGGATAATATTTAAAGGAATAACTGTTTATGGTATTAATGGACGGGAAATGTATAAAACCTGGTTCAAAACAAAAAATTTCTTAAGTTCAAAAAGATTGGATATTACTCCGGTAATTACACATAAATTGTCTTTAGAAGATTTTGCTAAAGGTTTTGAATTAATGACCACACGGCCTAAAATTTGTGGAAAAGTAGTTTTAATCCCATAAAGAGATAATAAAATAGGAGCGGGAAAAATTAATGAGGAGGGAAAAAATGGGAAAATTAGATTTTATTATTGAAGAATTAGAAAATTTAAAAATATCTAAACTTTATAATAATATTCGCGTAATTGAAAGCGCTCAAGGAGCCTGGCTTAGAATAGACGGCAAAAAAGTTTTAAATATGTGTTCTAACAATTATTTGGGTTTAGCTAACGACCCCCGATTAATCAACGAAGCTAAGCATGCTTTAGATCAATTTGGAATAGGGCCTGGAGCGGTAAGAAGTATTGCGGGAACGATGACTCTGCATCGTCAGTTAGAAGAAGCTTTAACTAAATTTAAAAAAACAGAGGATGTAATTACATTGCAGTCAGGCTTTGTAGCTAATCAAGCTGTCATACCTCTTTTGGCAGATTCATCAGAAGACGCCGTTTTTACAGATGAATTAAATCACGCTTCAATTATTGACGGAGTAAGATTAAGTAAAGCAAAACGTTATATTTATAAGCATAATGATCCGTACGATTTAGAAAGCAAATTAAAAGAAGCTAAAGAGGCCAGGCGAAAATTAATTATTACCGATGGAGTATTTTCTATGGATGGAGACATTGCCTATTTGCCGGGCATCTGTGAAATAGCGGAAATTTATCAAGCTTTAGTAATGGTGGACGATGCTCATGGAGAAGGCGTGCTTGGAGAACACGGACGAGGAATTGTCGATT
>JACPDS010000106.1:1849-3037 GCA_016183885.1 Armatimonadota bacterium | reverse complement strand
GAGCGGTGGGTGGATTTATTGCCGGAAAAAAAGAACTGATTGAATATTTAAGACAAAAATCCCGGCCTTTTATTTTTTCTTCCGCCCTTACTCCTCCCGACGTTGCCGCTTGTATTAGCGCGGTAAATATTTTAAATAAAGAAGATCAGAGAGTAAAAAAACTCTGGGAAAACACTAAATATTTTAAAGAAAAAATGCTTAAATTCGGCTTTAATTTAGGAATTTCTCAAACCCCTATTACTCCGGTAATGTTGGGAGAAGCAGAAACCGCTCAAATATTTTCCCGCGAACTTTTTTTAAAAAATATTTTTGCTATGCCGATTGGATTCCCGACTGTCCCTAAAGGAACTGCAAGAATCAGAGTAATGATTTCCGCTATTCATGAAAGAAAAGATTTAGATTTAGCGGCTGACACTTTTAAAAGAATCGGTCAAGAAATTGGAGTTTTATGCGCTTGCTAATACTTTCTTTTAAATAAAGGAGTAGGGGTAATTCTTTCTTCCAGTTTTTCAATCCCTAATTTTATTTCTTTTTTAAAGGGAATATTCTTGAGAGGAATATTTTTTAGCTTCTTTTCTTTTTTCATAATTATATTTTAGCACATTTTAAAATAATAATCAAAACATTGAATGCGTTCTATACATATGCACCTCTCTTTAATTCTTATCTTACTTTATTCTATCAATGGTGCATATATCTGAACTTTTGCAATGAGATATTTTACGATGATTTATAAGGATTTGATCCATCGAGCCCGAAACTTACTTTTGCCCGCCTAGAGCTTTAAGAGCCTCTTGCTTACTTTCAAAAGCTTCCTTGAAATTCGGGTCAAGCTTTAAAGCCTCATCAAAACATAGAATAGCTTCTTTATACTCATTAAGTCTTCTTAAACAATCCCCCTTATAATACCATACATCAGCATCCTTTGGATTAATTTGCAGAGATTTATTAAAAGATAAAATAGCTTCTTCATATTTCTTAAGATTTTTTAAAGACATCCCCTTCATATTCCATGTATCATTATCTTTAGGGTTAATTTCCAAAATTTTATCAAAACATAGAATAGCTTCTTCATATTTCTTAAGCCTTCCTAAACAATCCCCTTTATAATACCAAGCATCGCCATCTTTGGGATTCATCCCAATGGCTTTATTAAAACATACAATAGCTTCTTCATACTTATTAAGT
>JACPDS010000106.1:0-1838 GCA_016183885.1 Armatimonadota bacterium | reverse complement strand
ATTAAGTCTTCTTAAACAATCTCCCTTGAAATACCAAGCATCGGCATCATTTGGATCAATTTGCAAAGCTTTATCAAAATAGGAAATGGCTTCCTCATACTTGCCATGATCATAAAGATCATTTCCTTTATTAAACCATTCTTTAATAGTTTGGGCTTTTAAAGGCGATAGATTTACACTTAAAGCCAAAATCATGCTAATAAATATAATTCCTTTTTTAATATTCATAGCTCTAATCTCCTTAATATAATCTTTTAACCTTGATGGTTCAAGCGTCCCGATGTTGCATCGGGACTACAAATCAAGCCCCTGCAAAAAATTACGTCAGGGCGGCTTGCTACGGCCATTTGCTTGTAATTTTTTCTAAATTAACAGAAGTTTTAAGAATAGAATTAGCAATTGTGTTTGGGTTTTGATAATTATAGAGAAATGTTTTATTAAATTGCAGTTCAATATTTAAAAGTTGTTTAGTAGAACGGGAGTCTTGGGGATCATATTGAAAATTTAAATATTGAATAGCTTCAGCTACTTTCTTTATTCCATTATTAGGAGCGGTGCCCCATTTTGAAGGATCATTCGGGTTAAAATCCGGCAAATAAATAATCCGCGTTAAATAATGGTTTATAGTGTCTAACTTATATCCGATAGTTTGATTAATTCGCGCCGCGCCATCATAATAATCCCTTACAAATACAAATATAGGCGTGCCGCTGGTAAGGGAAAATCCCGCTGCTAAAGTATTATAATTATCGGGAATATATATACTTTTAGCCTGGCGAAGTTCGCTCGCCATTAAATCAAAACTATTCGCGGCTTTTCTAAAATAAGGCGCATCTTCAGTCCCTTGACGATAATTGCGCAATCCCTGGACAAAACACATGGAAATTATTGTGACAAATAAACTAAAAATCCCCATAGTAATAAGAACTTCATATAAAGTAAATCCTGAATCTTTACGCATGTTTATCACCTTGTAATTTCATACCAATTGGAGGGGCTGTCTAAACGAGCTTGAATAATTCTCTCCCCGAGAATTTCTCCGCTTTCTTTCTTAACCAGTCCTCTGCAGGTTACAGTTAACGCATCTACATTAATTTCGCAAATACTGGTAGGGTCGCCGATAGGTATTTGAATAGTTTTAGAAGCGGCTCCCTCTAATCCTCCGTTTTGATAATAAGTCAAGCCTGATTTTGCCAGATAGAAAGCTTTGGTTTGATAAAATTGATGGCCGGAAAAAAAATAATCCTTTGACATAAGCTCAATAAAACTTGTAGCTAAAATGAAAAGGATAGTTAAAATTAAAAGAGTCGTAATAAGAACAATTCCGCTTTTAAAAGTTTTTTTATAATTTAATTGTTTCATAATATAATTTTTATTCTTCTTTTCTTCCTTTATTCCTTTAATATTAAATAGATAAAGGGAAAATATACTTTTGTATTTAATTTTTATTCTTATGGAAATTTCTTTATTTAAATTTAAGTTCAAAAATAAACAAGAGCAATATAATGAATTACTGCTTAATCCTAAAGAATATCTTGACAAAAGAAAAAAAGCTCTGCGGGGTATAAAAGTTAAAAATTTAATAACTTTCCGCCATGTTAAAGTTATTTCGTTATTAAATTTTTCCAAGCAGATGGCGGCATTAATCCAAGCCGGTTTTTCCCTTAAACGCGGTTTGGATGTGCTTGTCGCCCAGCAGGATCAAGACATGGAATTTAAAACAGTTTTAAATCTTATGCTTTATAATGAGAGAACTACTAAATTCATAAATAATTTCTAAAAATTAAACAAACATTAATTCCAGTTTATGACCTAATTTTTAATGGAAAAATTTAATT
>JACPDS010000099.1 GCA_016183885.1 Armatimonadota bacterium | reverse complement strand
GGAATTAAGGCCTTAATGTCTTTATCTTGCTCTATATACAGGGTAAGCCAGTCAATATTTTTTATTTTGCCGTAATTTATTTTAATTTTCATTTCCATAATTTTTTTTCCCGCCCGACATCATGTCGGGAAATTTTGCATTTACTTTTTATGGCATCTTTGGCAGTTTTTCACCGCGAATGCCTTTTTCCCATTATGGCAGACCGCGCAGTATTTTCCTTGATATAAATCCGCCATTTTAAACTTTGTACCATAAGCCTTCTTTTTGAAAATTTTAGAATGACAGATATTGCAGCTAATTTTATTTTTAAGCGTATGCGTGGAATGTTTAAAAACCACCCCTTTTTTATAAAAAATATCGTGTTTCTCGTGGGCATAAATTATAGCGCTTAAAAATAAAATTAAACTTAATAAAAATATTTTTTTCATACTTCCTCCCGACCCTTAATATTAAATCATGCGCGACAAGGTGTTGTTTGTTTTTAGCTCTTGTCTCCCTTCATTCCACCGTAACGCTTTTAGCTAAATTGCGGGGCTGATCCACATCCGTTCCCTTGCGGTCGGCAATATAATAAGCTAAAAGCTGCAAGGGAATAATATTTAAAAGCGGAGTGAAAATCGCTAAGACCCTGGGCAGATAAAACACCCTGTCCGCCAGCGCCTCTATCTCCTTATTCCCCGAAGTGGCTAACGCCAAAACAATCCCTTCGCGCGCTTTGATTTCTTTAACATTATTAAGCATCTTGTCATAAACATTGCTTTCGGTTAAAATGGCTGCCACCGGAACATTTTCATCTATTAGGGCAATCGGCCCGTGTTTCATTTCTCCTGCGGCATATCCTTCGGCATGAATATAAGAAATCTCTTTTAATTTTAATGCTCCTTCTAGGGCAATTGGAAAATTAATCTGCCGGCCTAAATACAAAAAATTAAATTGTTTGTAATATTTTTTAGCCCAAATTTTAATTTCTTCATGGGAATCTAAGATTAAATCAATCTTGGGAGGGATTTGATAAAATTCTTTGATTAAATTAATATCCAGTTTTTTTTCTAGTTTTTGACTAAAATAAAAGGTAAAAAGATAAATAGCCGCTAATTGGGCAATAAAAGTTTTCGTAGCGGCAACGCCTATTTCAATTCCTGCGCGAATATATAAAGTATAATCTACTTCTCTGGTTAAACTGCTTCCCATTACATTACAAACGGCCATCGTTTTTGCTCCGCCCTTTCTTGCCATTTTAGCCGCCTGTAATGTATCTGCCGTTTCTCCTGATTGGCTAATCGCGATAAACAAAGTTTTTGAATCTATTAAAAGCTTTCGATAGCGAAATTCCGAGGCCCAATCAACTTCGACGGGAATTTCCAGCATTTCTTCAATTAAATATTTTCCCACCAATGCCGCGTGATATGCTGTCCCGCAGGCCGAAATAAATATTTTATTTATTTCGCTTGGGTCAATATTAAAATTTTCTAAATTAATTTTATAATTTTCTAAATTAATTCTTCCCGTCAGGGTATCATAAAAAACCTTGCTTTGTTCAAATATTTCTTTAAGCATAAAATGTTTATAGCCGCCTTTTTCTGCCATTTTAATATCCCAAAATACTTGAAACGGGGCGCGCTTAATTTCCTCTCCATGGAGGTTGGAAATTTGAATTTGGTTTTTAGATATACAGGCAATTTCTTGATCGTATAATACTATTGCCTCTCTTGTATGGGAAAGAAAGGCTGGGATGTCGGAAGCAATAAAATTTTCATCTTTTCCCTTTCCAATAATTAACGGACTATCTTTTCTGGCGGCAATAATTTTATCCGGTTCAAATTTGCAAATTACGGACAAAGCATAAGAACCCTTAACTTCTTTCAGGGCATTTCTTACGGCTTCTTCAAGATTTCCGAAATAAAAATTTTCAATTAAATGCGCTAAAATCTCTGTGTCTGTTTCTGAAACAAATTTATGACCTTCTTTTTCTAAAATTTCTTTTAAATTTAAATAATTTTCAATTATTCCATTATGCACTACGGCAATTGTCCCTTTGCAGTCTATATGCGGATGCGCATTAAGGTTGGACGGCCTCCCGTGGGTAGCCCAGCGCGTATGCCCAATTCCAAGAGTTCCTTCCATCGGATGATTCTTTAATATTTCTTCCAGGCGGGAAAGCTTGCCTAAAGATTTATTTTCGCAAATTTCATTCCCGTTTAATACGGCTACTCCGGCAGAATCATAGCCCCGATATTCTAATTTTTTTAATCCTTCCATCAAAATCGGGACCGCGGATTTTTCTCCAATATAACCCATAATCCCGCACATTTTTAAACTCCTTTAAGCAATTTTTTAGAAATATTATTCGCTTCTTTAATTAACTCTTCCTGATTAACTTTAGTAAGTCTGCCGTCTTTTACCGCAATTTCTCCATTAACAATGCTGGTATCTACTATCTGAGAATCTCCGCAAAGCACTAATGCGGACACAGGATCATCCATGGCGCCGGCATAACCAATTTGATTTAAATTAATTAAAATTATGTCCGCGGCCATTCCTTTTTCTATGCTGCCTATTTCTTCTCTTCCTAAAACTTTTGCTCCTTCCGGAGCGGCCATTTTTAAAATATCGATTGGATCAATAAAATTGCCCTTCAATCGATGTATTAATAAACAATTCCTGAGTTCTGCCAGCATATTGGATGAATCATTGCTGGCGCTCCCGTCTACTCCTAGGCCTACTTTGAGAAACAGGCGCTGTTCCCGAGCCTAAACGCATATTTGAAGTCGGACAATGAGCCACCTTTGTTTTGGTTTTAGCGAGCTTTTTTATTTCTTTAGCGTTTAAATAAATCGCATGGGCAAGCCAAACGTCTTCGCCCAGCCAATTATGTTTTTCCAAAAATTCAAATGGCCGCTGATTATAAATCTCCCTGCAATAACTTTCTTCGTCTTTAGTTTCTGCCAGATGCGTATGGAGCCGCACTTGATAGGTTCTGGCCAATTTCTCTGTTTCTTTCATAAGACTTGGAGTAACAGAAAATGGAGAGCAGGGGCCTAAGGCAATCCGGCACATGGAATAAAGATTTTTATCGTGATATCTTTTTATTATTCTTTCGCTATCTTCTAAAATTTCTGTTTCATTTTGAACAATTTCGTCTGGCGGAAGCCCCCCTTTGCTTTTTCCCCTCGACATGCTTCCGCGGGCTGGATGGAAACGCATTCCAAGAACTTGAGCGGCTTTAATCTCTTCATCAATTAATTTTTTGCCTTTTGCGCCTTTAGGAAAAATATAAAGCATGTCCGTGCTTGTGGTGCATCCCGTTAAAAGAAGCTCTGAGAGCCCCAGCATGGCGCTAATATAAATTACCTCTGGAGTAATATTTTTCCAAATTCGATAAAGATATTGCAGCCAATCAAAAAGCGGAGTATTTTTTACGGCTTTTATAGAGCGTGTTAGGGTTTGAAAAAGATGGTGGTGAGTATTAATTAAGCCCGGCAAAATTAGTTTGTTTTGGGCATATATTATTTCTGAAGCAGGATAATTTAAATTGCTTCCGATATCTTTTATGATCTTATTTTCAATATAAAGGTCCTGATCCCGGTAAATTTTATTTTCTTTATTTAAGGTAACTATAAAAGAAGCCCCTTTTATTAATATTTTCATCGCAAATCTAAAACTTTTTTAATCTTGCCTGTGCGCCTTACTCTGGGAATGCCTCCGGGAGCAAGCAGTTCAATTTCTAATTCGCCCAGCCATTCCATCTCTACGGCTTCCTTTAATTCTTGATGATTTTGCAAAATGGCTTCTTTTATCTTTTCTTTTAGAATTAAATTATTTGTTTCGGCTTGATTTTTTAATTCTATTTTAATTAAAAGAGCGTCTTTGGTTCCTGTTTTATGAGCTTGAAGCTGAAAAATATGTGACAGCTGAGAAAAAGCGCTTAAAATTTTAGAAAATTCATCAAAATACAGGCTCACCGAGCCCACTCTTATAATATCGTCGCATCTGCCCAAAAGTTCAAAAAGCAAAGAGCTTCTTCCGCAGGAACATTTTTCTTTAAGAATTCTTCCGAAGTCTCCTGTGCGGTAGCGAATTAAGGGCATTAATTTTCTTTTTAAATTTGTAATTACGATTTCTCCCTTTTCTCCGGCTTTCAGCGGTTTTTGGGTTTTTAGGTCTAAAATTTCTAAATATACATAGTCTGAAAGCAAATGATGTATTCCTCCTGAAACCTCCATACATTGGTAGCCAATTAATCCGGCATCCACTGATGCATAACCTGCGGAATGAATTATTTTGGCGCCCAATATTTCTTTTAAATATTCTTTGGCTTCTTTGGTTAAATGTTCTCCCGCATAAAGAATTTTCTCGATAGAAATATTTAATTTTTGTTCTTCTAAATAATGCGCCAGCTGAATAAGAATGGAGGGCAGTCCGATTAAAGCATTTGGATTTAATGTTTTAATATAACGAACTATTAATTCTATGTCTGCATTTCCCGCAATGGGCAAATCCACGCAGCCAATTCTTTCTACCGCCCGATTAGTTACAATAAAAGAAGACCATAAATTTCCCGCCATAAATAAATTAGCCACGGTATCATTTTTATTAATCCCGGCAATCTGAAAAAATTGAGCGAGAATTTCTATTACTTCGTCAAATTCTTCATAAGTATAAAAACTAAACTTCGGGGCCCCGGTGGTTCCTCCGCTTGAAAATACATAAGCTCTTTCCATGGAACCTGTAAGCAGGGCGCTTCCTTGCGGAGGAGTATTTTCATAAAGTTTTTGTTTGTCTAATAGATAAATTTTGTTTAAATCTTTTAAAGAATTGAGCTTTATTTTTTCTAAAATATTCCCGTAATAGGAAGAATTGCTTTTGGCAAATTGAATAAACTGCTTTATTTTTTTAAATTTACTTTCTGGAGAATCTTCTTTTTCTTCTGTGGATGCCAATATATCAAATCGTTCTTTTACCTCTTCAATATTTATCCACTTAATTAATTCTTGGGTCTGAAAGCTTCCTTCATGCGGAGATCCAAGTTTTCCTTGATGCATTTTGCCAATTTCGGTAATTCTGGTAATGCCGATTTGGGATAATTGTTCGGAAAATATTTTAACTTCCATGGCAGAAGCGCAAATTCCCAAAGATTGAAAATAAGCCGAAAAATCTTTGAGCTGTTTAATTAAAGCCTGAATATTTTTAAAAGGTTTAATGTAAATAAACCGCCCCAGGGGAGAAGTTTTAAGAGATGGATCTTTTTCGTAAACTACGCTGTAGTTAAGAGAGTCTTTGGGGCAAAATAAATACGCTTCTCCAAATGCCTGATCTGCTCTAGCCATTTCTCTAAATTTGGTTATTTCTATTTTTTCGTCTAAGATTAATTCTCCTGGCGGGAAATCAAAAGCCATTTGTTTTAACTTTTCTGCCAGCATCTTAGATAATTTTATAAAATTATTGTTTTGTTCTAAATAAATAACTTGGGGGGAAGAACAAGCTTTTTGATCCCAAACAATAATGTCTTTGGCAATACTTTGCGCGAGCCCTGAAAGCTCGTTTTGTTTAATTCCTTTTTGGGTAATTACGGCAAAACCTATTCTTGGTCCATATTCAATTAATTTGGTTTTTAGGGGCAGGTTTTTGCGATAACTTTTTACCGTTTCCTCTCCTCCCCAAACTATGATAGCATCGCATTCTTTTTTTAAATAATTTTCCGTTTTTTCTTCTCCGCCCTTAAAAGAAAGGACGCAAAAATTATTGGCCAGCATGCCTCTTGGGTCCGCTTCTTTTAGGCTTTGGGCGAAAAGTATTGGAAAGAGGGGGTCGCTAGAAGCTACTTTAAGCAAATTAACGTTTTTTGTAAGCATCCCGTTAATTAAACTATCAATTCCTCCCAGAAAGATATTCCCCGCGCTAACATGTAATATAATGCCTAAATTTTGAGCCCTAAAATATCCTGCATAACTATTTTTATAAATAAATCGATCTAAATAATATTTATTGCCCAATTCAAAGCTAATTTTTTTTTCTAAATTCTTTGATGATAAAATATCTCCTAAAATATCTAAAGAAAATTTTATCATCTCGGGACTAAAGCCTACAACTTTGGGCATTAATTTTAAAGTGGTTTTATAAAATTTAGATTCTGGATTAGACCATATTTTAGCTGTCCGATCTAATACTTCTAAGATATAATCGATGGAAATCTTTTGAATTTCTGTTTTCGCAATTTGCGCTTTTTTAAAAATCTCTTCCATGTTTTTTAAAGAAAGAGAATTTTTGGCAGTAATAAATTTTCCAAAGATATAATGCTGATAAGACATTTTTTATTTTAAATATTCCAAGGCTTTTATTGCGCAGCCTTGATATTTTGTTGTTCCTCCTCTTCCTAAAATTTCTAAATATGGACTGTTTCTTTTGCAAAGACAATTTTTATTTAATCTGCCTAAATCGCTTGTAAGGATTGAGATTGCAGGCAAACTTCGCAAATAAGGAGTAATTAGTTGTATCATTCCCGCTTCTCCAAAAGACTTGATTTTTAATGTTTCCGGGTCGCGCGCAAACGCTCTGGAATAAATTGGAACATGCATCTTGCCTTTTTCACACTCAACATAAGGAATGCCGTGTTCTACTAAGCCATAAACATCTCTTATATTTTCTTGCGGAATGCCTAAATTTTCTTCTATACTTCTTTTAAAGTCTTCTTTGGGAATTTCTTTTTCCTGCATTGTTTTCCATCCGCCTCCGATAACTATAAAACTTTTTTCTCCAAAAGAATATTTTTTTTGATAAATTCTTTCAACTTCTTTAATCGCCTCCCAAAAAAAACTTGGGAAGCCTAAAATTCTTAAGGGGTATTTAGTTTTTCCATATTTTTCCAAAACTTGATATACCTTATTAAAATTTAAATAAAAATCTTTTTTTTCTTTGTCATATTCTAGGGCATAATAAATTTCATTAATCGGGGTTAACTCGCTGAGCAATTTATCGCTAAATGCTGTGCCTATATTTTTTGCATATCGAATATCGTAAGTAAAGCATAAATAATTTGTTTTATTTTTATAATCTACCATTTTAAAATCTTGGAAAACATTCTTTATAATCTTTTTTATTCTTGAAAGAGAGATTTTGTCTAGATACATTTTGCTTTTTTCTCCGCCGGTTCCGCTTGAAGTAAGAATTAGGTTAATTTCTTTTTGGGGGACAGACAAAATCTTTCTCTTTTTAAAAACATTTACTAAAATATATGGAATTTTTGCTATATCTTCAATGGTTATTAAATTTTCCGGAGCAAAATCAAAATCTTGACAAATGCGCCGATAAATCTTAGATTTTTTATAATGATAAAAAAAGGCTTCTTTAATTGCCCTTAAAAACATCGCGTCATTTTTTTTGGAAAAATCAAAGGCTTCTTTATTGTTTATTAAGCTTTCGATTGCGCTTTCAGGCACGCTCCAGCTCCTCCCAAATCTTATTAGAATAAATACGGTAAAAAGCTAAGGCATATGGCTTGCTTTCTTTATAAAGCCTTAGTCCTTGAAAATTTAAAGGCACAAAACACCTGCTAAAAATTACATAGTCGATACGTTTGCCATTAAGATCTACTTTGGCCGCGGGAAAATAAGCGCAGGGAAGAAAGCTTGCTTCATAGGCCATTTTCATTAATACGGGTTCAAAGGCGCTAATTAAAATCTCAAAATACTTTATTCCCATTCCTTCTGCATATAAGCTGATTAAATTAAGCAAGCCCGTAAGATCATTTTGGTCTGTTCTTAGTCCAATTAAGCTTGCGTGTCCATCAATTTCTTGAAAATGAATATACGCTTCGGTCTGATGGTTCTTATTATAAAGTTTAAGCTGGGGATAATGTAAGGGGAAAAAATCAAACAATAATTTTCCGCCATCTCTATGTTTATAATATTCCCATTCTATATCCGGCGATTTTTCAATATATAAATCCATCTTTAGCGAAGCTACTTCTGGCAAAATCGGGTCTTCTATCAGGGCGTTTTCTAGTTTTAGCTTTTTTTGACAAATCTCATAAATTTGATTGACAACGGGCGTTAAAACTGGAATAGTCTTTCTTCTCTCCAGAGTGCCCGGTTTAAAACAAACTTTTAATCCATGTGTTTCATAATATTTCACCTTTCTTACGTTGGGAAAAATTCCCAAATCAATAAAGCCTAATTCTTGTAAGTCTTTATGAAAATTTAAAGAAACAAATGTTCTTACTACTGCATAAATTAAATCGCAGAGATTTTTTTCTTGCATTAAATATTTTAAACCGACACTTAGATTAATTATGGTTAATTTATGTCCCCGATATTCAGGATCCACTACTGCCGCCATAGATTTTCCGATGCGATGTCGAGGATCAACCACAAAAATCAGCGACCCCGCTATTTTTCCTTGATATTCGTTTAAAAGCCAAAGATAATTTGGATCATTAATCGCCCATTTCATTTTATCCGCATCATTTATTTCTAAAAGAGGATATTTTCCACCATAAACTTTATAATAAAGCTGCTTAATATCATCCATATCTTCTTCTGCCGCAACGCGCAGGCATATATTTAAATCTTCTATTTTAATTATCTGATTAATCTTGGAGTGATTAAGCGACATAAATAAATATCCCTTCGATTTGTCGATTTGCCTTATTAAAAATTAAAAAGTGCTTTTAAATTCAACGTTAAAAATAAAAATCCTTTTCAATAATCTTGCTTAAGTCTTTTAAATTAGGCTTTATATAATAAGCCTTGGGGAGCAATTTTTGAGCGGAGTTTAAGTCTTTTAATCCGCTTCCGGTAATTAATACGACAATTTTTTCTTCGGAAGTTATTTGCTTGTTTTTTGCCAGCTTAATTAATCCGGCTGCTGCCGCGGAAGCGGCTGGTTCGGCAAATATTCCGCTAAAAGCGGCTAAAATTTTCTGGGCTTTTAAAATTTCTTGATCGGATACATTAAGCATAAAGCCTTTTGACTTTATTAGGGCGCGCAGGGCTTGAGCGGCCGCTCGAGGATGTCCAACGGAAATAGAATCTGCAACCGTATTGGGAATAATCGGCCTTACTTCTGTCTTTCTGTCAAACGCTCTCTTTAGGGGGTCCGCGCCTTTTGCCTGAACTCCAATAATTTGAGGAATTTGAGAGATCCAGTTTAAATATTTGGCGTCTAAAAAACCCTTGTAAATTGAAGCTAAAATACATCCATCTCCCACGGAAACAATAATCTTATCGGGAACATTAAATTTAAGTTGAAGCAAAATTTCTAAACCGGCAGTTTTTTTCCCTTCTAATAAATAAGGATTGAAGCCTGTATTGCGATTATACCATCCGTATTTTTTGCTGGCCTCCAGGCAAATATCATATGCTTGGTCATAATTACCCTTAACATTAAAAACCTTTGCGCCATAAATTAAGCTCTGGGTTAATTTAGCTGGCGGCGCATTCTGGGGAACAAAAATAATGCTGGAAATTTTAGAAGAAGCCGATAGTCCGGCTAAAGAAGATGCGGCGTTTCCTGTTGAAGCGCAAGCAATAATGTTTTGTTTTAATTCTCTTGCTTTGGCAATAGCTATGGCGCTAGCCCTGTCTTTAAACGAAGCTGTGGGATTTAAACCATCGTCTTTTATATAAAGATTTTTTAAGCCCAGCAATTCCCTTAAATAAATAACTTCATATAAAGGCGTGCCTCCAACTTTTAATGGCGGTAATAATTCTTCTTTTATTGGCAAAAGAAACGAAAAAGTTTTAAGATCAAAATCTTTATCTGTTAATTTTTTTATTTTTATCTCTTTAGAAATTTTTTCATAATTATAATATACATCAAGGAGTCCTCCGCATTTAAAACAGGTGTATAAAATTTGGTCTTTTATATATTTTTTATGACATTTTAAACATTTTAAATAATAATCGTTCATACAATTTATGTTCTTAAAAACTAGCCATTTTCCTTTAAGTTTTTTGCAGGAAATTAAATCTTAAATATAGAAAAAATGCTCTTGGAGCAAATTGTTGTGAATAAAATTCGCCTTATAGCATTGTTTTTTTTATTGTTTATATTTTTTTTAAGGGCCTCTTTTGCCCTGCCTGCTTTTGAAGATCTTTATAAAAAGGCTAAAAATTTAAATTCGGGAATGAAAGATTGTCAGGCCAAGATTGACTTAAAATTTAAAGTTAAAATTCTCTTAACCTTGCATTTTGGAATGAACGGAGAATATTTTTATAAGTATCCCGATAAATATAAAATTAAATTAAAAAAAACCCCCAGTTATTTGCAAAAATATCCTCAAATTTTCAATTGGGCGTTTCCAGACCCAAAATCTTTTAACTGTAAGGTAGAACGGATTGCTGAATTAAGCGGAAAAAATTGTTATATTATTGGGATGTTCCCCAAAGAGCCGATGGGGGACTTGATTAAACATGAAATTTGGATAGAAGAAATTAATTTTACTATGTTTAAGCAGGTTTTTTATTATAATAATGCCAGTAAAATTTCTGTTTTTCAAAACTATCAAAATCTTAAAAATTATTGGGTATTTAATACATTATTTGCTGAATTTACTTTTCCTAAAATTAATTTAAA